>NZ_PVUE01000005.1 GCF_003003235.1 Antricoccus suffuscus | reverse complement strand
GTGAGTTGTTGGTCGAAGATGTGTAGTGCGAACGCTTCGGTGGTGTGATCGAGGCGGTAGTGGCGCGGTATTTCCTGCCCGACGGCAGCGGGCCGACCGGGACCGGTGGTGGTGCCGGTGGGTGGTGGGTCCTGGGTCGTGGTCATGTCAATTATGGTAGGACATGTGTACGACAATTCTTGAGTTGTCCACAACGCGGGATGATTCAGGAATCGCCGTCTGGTAGCGGCCTCGGCATCTCGGTTCACGTGCCGCTGCCGGAGCATCCCCGGCTTGCGGGATCTCGACTCGCGCCGCGCGGGCCGAGCGTGGCCGCTTACCGAGTCGACTCGAATCGGGCCAGCGCGGCGAGCCGTTCGTTGTAGCGAGTGAGTTCGGCGTCGTCGTCGCGATCGGCTTGACGATCCCGCCGACGCGCGCTGCGGTCGTCCGAACGCACCCACTGGAGGAACACCGCGCCAATCACGATGAGAGTCGGTACTTCGCTGAACGCCCAGGCGATCCCGCCACCAGCGTATTGATCGTCGATCGGATTTACCGACCATCCCGGGGGGACATGCATGAAGTACGTGTTGAGCATCTGCGTGCTCATCATGATCGAGATGCCGAAAAATGCGTGAAATGGCAACGTGAGCAGCAGTTCTCCGATGCGGACGGGGTGCGAGCGACGTCGCGGTGAGGGGTCGACACCCATGATCGGCCAGAAGAACAACAGCCCGACCAGCACGAAGTGCGCGATCATCAGGTTGTGTGTCAGCCAACCGCTCATCGCCCAGTCGAGCGCCGGCGTGAAGTACACGCCGTACAGGCTCACCAGGAACAGCGGGATCGTGAACCCCGGGTGGCTGATAACGCGGGCGAACCGGCTGTGTAAGAGCGTCAGGAGGGCTCGCCGGGACGGGTCCGTTGACGGCAGCGCGCGCAGTGCGAGCGTGATCGGCGAGCCCATCAGCAAGAACAGCGGCGCCACCATGTTGAGCACCATGTGCTGGCTCATGTGCACGCTGAACAGCACCATCGCATAGCCACCGACACCGGTACTGGTGACTGCCACGATCAGCAGCAGGCCGACGATGAAGCTGATCGTGCGGCTGACCGGCCACTCCACCGAACGCCGCCGGAGTGTCGTGACGCCGAGCAAATACAGCACGGCCGCCACGATGCACAAAACCAGGAATACCGGGATCGGTTGTGGATGCCAGATCAGCAGGCGCAGCCACGTTGGCGGCCGCGTCGGCATCCACATGGGCCCCGTCATGGACGGCATTTCGGGCATTTCGCTTGTCTCCAACGCGTGACGCCTCGGGATTTACAGGTGTGCACGAAGCGGACGTCTCGCGCTACCCATCATGCACCCGCCCCGATGGTTTGCCTGGCCCGACCCCGACGTTCTAGAGGCACATATGGGCCGCGTGAAGATCGCGCATCGGCGGTCATCCGGCTCGGAGCCGGTCAGGGCATTGGCTGTGGCGGGCGCGGTCCGGCGTACCTCGCGGCCAGTCGTAGTCGCAGCGGCGCCTCGGCGTACTCCTCGATTGAGTGGGCGATCCAGCCTGCGATCCGGGCCACTGCGAAGATCGTTTCGCCGGCGTCCGCCGGCATCCGCGCGCCGACCGACAAGACCGCCAACGCGAGATCGACGTTCGCCGGTTGTGTCGCGTGGCGCGCCGCGACAGCACACACCTCGCGCGCCGCCGCGAGCGCGTCAGCCGCAGCCGGGACTCGCTCGAGAAATTCGAAAAGCGCCGTGGCGCGGGGATCTTCGGACTGATACACCCGATGACCGATTCCCGGCAGGACCGGGCCGGCCCGGAGGTACGCCGCGACTACCGGCGCGGCGCTGCCGCGCTCGACGACCTCCGCGAGCATGCGGTGCGCCAGGCCGCTTGCTGCGCCATGCAACGGCCCGTCGAGCGCGCCGAGAGCGGCCGACACCACGGCGTACGGATGCGCGCGGGACGACGCGGCGACTCGTGCGGAGAGCGTAGACACGGCGAGGTCGTGATCGGCGAGCAGGACGAGAGCGCCGTTGAGTGCCGCGATCGAGGACTCGTCCGGCGTGCGGGCGGTCAGCCGCGACCACAACCGTCCGGCCAGCGTGTCCGGGAAGTCCGGCTCGGCCGCACAGGGGAGCGCCTCGACAAGCGTGCCGATCAGGTTGCGTGCGGTGTCGATAACGGCGTGTTCGTCGAACTCGAAGCGCAGCGGATCGGCGGCGGCGGCGGCGATCGCGGCCGCACGCAAGCGGTCCAGCATCCCGGCGCTGTGCGGTAGCGCGCCGACCGCGTTCCTGGCGGCGTCGACCAACGCGTCCGGCGGGGCGAAACGCAGTCCTGGCCGCAGCTCACCGGTCCATAACCAGTCGGCGACCTCTTCGTAGACATGTGCACGCGCCAGTTCGATCGCGTCGACACCGCGGAACCAGAGCCGATCGTGCTCGATCAGCGTGATCGACGTACGGAACGAGAACGCGCGTCCCCCGGCGCCGGTGATCACTCCGCCGTGCTCGCCCTTGGTACGCCGGGCAAGCTTCTCGACTTCCGCCGCGTCAAACGTGCTGGCTCGGCCGCCGGGAGTGCGTTGGCTCGTCAGCAGCCGGCGACTGACGTACGCGTAGAGCGTCTCGGTCTTGACGCCGAGCAGGTCGGCTGCCTGAGCGGTCGTCAGGCGTCCGCGCGGTGCGGCGTTGGAGGGTGGTTCGGCCATGGGTCAGCCCCGCATATGTTGATCGAATCAAGATTGACAGCTAATCATCAATGATGCACATTTTCATCGTCACATTCAATCGACACACGATGAAAAGAGGACAGCATGACGAGCACAGCTTCCGCGCCCACCGGCGCGCCGCCCCAGGTCGTCGTACCCCGCGGACTCAAGGGTGTCGTCGTCACCGATACCGAGGTGGGCGACGTACGCGGGACCGAAGGGTTCTATCACTATCGGCAGTACTCGGCCGTTGACCTGGCGATGTCTCGGTCGTTCGAGGACGTCTGGCACCTGTTCCTGTACGGCGAGCTGCCAGGTGCTCGCGATCGCGCGGAGTTTGCCGCGCGAGTTGGCAAGCTACGACGGCTGCCGGACGTCGTACGGGAGGCCTTGCCGGCGATCGCTCGTGGGTCGCTGGCTTCTGGGCCACTCGCCGGTCTGCGTACGGCGTTGTCGCTGGCCGGAGCTGCCGCCGGGTTTCAGCCGGTCTACGACCTTGGTCCCGAACAGCGCCTCGAGGACGCGCTCGCTTGCTGCGCGATGACGCCGACGGTCCTCGCCGCGCTGTATCGACTCGGCGCCGGCGAAGAGCCGATCGAACCGGACGAGCAGTTGGGTCACTGTGCCGACTACCTGCGAATGTTCACCGGTCGCACCCCAGAGCCCGCGCACGCCGCGGCGATTGAGAAGTACATGATCTGCGCGATCGACCACGGATTCAATGCCTCGACGTTCACCTCGCGGGTCATTGCCTCGACCGGCGCTGACGTCGCGGCCTGCCTCGTAGGAGCCGTCGGAGCGCTCTCTGGCCCGTTGCACGGTGGCGCGCCGAGTCGTGCTCTGGACACCCTCGACGCGATCGGTACGCCGGACCGCATCGAACCGTGGATACGCGAACGGGTCGTCGCCGGTGACCGGATCATGGGCTTCGGACATCCGGTGTATCGCACGCAGGACCCGCGCTCGAAGATGCTGCGCGAAATCGCGCAAGAGTTCGGCGGGCCGCTCGTCGACTTCGCGGTCGAGGTCGAGCGTCAGGTCGAGCGGCTGCTTGCCGAGCTCAAGCCGGGCCGCGAGCTGCACACGAACGTCGAGTTCTTCGCCGGCGTGGTGATGGAGTTGTGCGGCGTACCGCGGGCCATGTTCACCCCGACGTTCGCTGCCGCGCGGGTGCTCGGCTGGAGCGCTAACGTCCTCGAGCAGGCCACCGACTCCAAGATCATTCGGCCGATCGCGCGGTACGTCGGACCGCCACCACCGCAGCCGGTCCCGGCGGCCTGACGCGACGACGGATGGTCGGGACGAAGTTACGTATGGCGGGTGAGGGCCAGGAACTCCGAGCGGGTGCGCGCGTCATCGTGGATCAGGCCGCGCAGCGATGAGGTGAGTGTGCGGGTCCCGCGGGCCTGTACGCCGCGCATCGTCATGCACATGTGCTCGGCCTCGATGACCACGCCGACACCTTTCGGCGCGAGCACCTCCTCCAGCCAGCCGCTGATCTGGGTGGTGAGACGCTCTTGCACCTGCAGTCCGCGCGCGAACATCTCCACGGCGCGGGCCAGTTTGGACAGCCCGACGATGCGTTCGCCCGGGAGGTAGGCGACGTGCGCCGTACCGGTGAACGGCAGCAGGTGATGCGCGCACAGCGACTGCACCGGGATGTCGCGCACCAGCACGAGCTCGTCGTACTCGCCGTCGTTGGGAAATGTGGTCACGTTGAACAGCGCGGGCGTGAGCATCTCGGCGTATGCGTCGGCGACTCTTCGCGGGGTGTCTCGCAACTCTTCGCTGTCGACGTCTTGACCCAGAGCCGTGAGCAGTTGCCGTACGGCGGCGCGCGCCGCGTCGTGCTCGATCGTGGGTGCGGCGCGGCCGGGGTCGACGGCGTGGATGCGTCGTTCGTCGGGCTCGACCGATGAGGTCTGCAGGGCGCTCATCGAGCCAGTACCTCACTGAGTGGTACGTCGGGATCGGCTAGTCGCGCGTCGTCGGCGGGCTTGTCAGCGCCGATGATCGCCTGCAGGTCGTCATTGACGTCCCAGACGTTGACGTTCATCGCCGCGACGACGCGGTCGCCGGCCAGCCAGAATGCGATGAACTCGCGGGTGGCCGGGTCGCCGCGATAGACGACGCGGTCCCAGGGCGTGGGGTAGCCGCAGTATTCCAGCCCCAAGTCGTACTGGTCGGAGAAGAAGAACGGGACGTTTTCGTACGCCGTGGGCTTGCCGACCATGTTTTTAGCGGCGAGCTCGCCGTGTACGCCGGCGTTGGCCCAGTGCTCGACGCGCAGGTGCTTGCCGATGCCGAGGTTCTTTGCCGAGACGACATCGCCCGCGGCGTACACGCCGTCGATCGCAGTCTGCAGGAACTCGTCGGTGACGATGCCGTTGTCGACTGCGAGGCCGGCCGCCTCGGCCAGCTCGACGCGTGGAGTGGCGCCGACCCCGACCACGATGAGGTCCGCGTCGATGTCTCCGGAGCCGGTGCGTACGCCGGTCACTCGGTCGGTGCCGAGGAAGGACTCGATGGTCTCGTTGAGCCGCAGATCGACGCCATGTTCGCGATGTAGGTCGGCGAAGACGGCGCCGACCTCCGGACCGACGACCGCCTGGATCGGGGTCGAGGCCATATCGATGAGGGTGACCTCGACGCCCATCTGGCGAGCGGAGGCGGCGACCTCGGAGCCGATCCACCCCGCCCCGACGACGGCCAGCCGCTTTGCCGAGCCGAGTGCATCGTGCAGTTGCTTTGAGTCCTCAAGACTGCGCAGGTAGTGCACTCCTGGCAGGTCTGAGCCGGGCAGGTTGAGCTTGCGCGAGCGAGCGCCGGTGGCGATCAGCAGCTTGTCGTATTCGAGTGGCTCCATGCCGCTGGCCGCGACAGTGCGCGTGGTGATGTTGATCGTCTCGACCTTGGTGCCCAGTCGCAGCTCGATGTGGTTGTCGTCGTAGAAGGCCTGGTCGTGCACGAATGCGCTTGATGCCTCGGCCTCGCCGCGCAGGAAGTCCTTCGACAGTGGCGGGCGCTCGTAAGGAAGCTCGGTCTCGGCCCCGATCATCACGATCCGGCCGTCGAAACCCTCGGCGCGCAGGTGTTCTGCGGCCTTCGCGCCGGTAAGGCTCGCGCCGACGATGACAAACGTTGAGTTGCTGGTCATGTTCTACCTCGCTAGATCTGCATAGATTCAGGTGGACGGCTCTTCCCGATCACTCTAAATAAAGGATACATTGATATTAGAAAGTGTCGAGAAGAAGAATGAGATTGGTGCCGAAAATGGCTGAACATCGCGACGCGCCGTCCGATGACCTGACCGTCGTGTCGGCGCTCGCCGAACGGACCAGGCGAGCGGTCTACGAGTTCGTCAGCGCAAGCGACGGCTGGGTCGGCCGTGACCAGGTCGCCGAGGGGGTTTCGGTCGAGCGCGCGACCGCGGCTCATCACCTCGACCGGCTGGAGGACGCCGGGCTGCTGGAGATCGACTTCCGGCGGCTGTCCAACAAGACCGGGCCTGGTGCGGGTCGTCCCGCGAAGCTCTATCGTCGGTCGGCGCGCCAGGTCGATGTCAGCCTGCCGCCGCGTGACTACGAGCTGGCGGCGCAACTGCTCGCCGGGGCGATCCAGACCGCGCAGGACTCCGAGACTCGCGAGGACCCCGCCTCTGCGGTCGAGCGTACGGCGCGGGCGGAGGGAGAGCGGATCGCCGGCGTCATGCAGACGCGGCTTGCCGACGTACGCCGTCACGACTCCGGCGAGCGGCTGGCCGTCGCGCTGGAGGTGCTGGCCGACCACGGATATGAGCCGCGGCGTACCGACGCGGACACCGTCGTACTGCGCAACTGCCCGTTCCACAATCTCGCGCAACGGCACACACAGCTCGTGTGCACGATGAACCTGCAGCTGCTCGACTCGGCCGTCGAGCGGTTCGGCGGCACCGGGTTCTGTGCGTGTTTCGAGCCGTCCGCAGACCAATGCTGCGTCAAGCTTCGCCGCGACGTACCGGAGATGGTTGACTAGCCGCGCCTCGGACGCATCAGCCGCGTCTGAGCGACGGCGAATCGTCGAAGGTTAGGGCAGCGCGGCGGCTGGCAGCGTGTCGTCGGACGAAGTGTCGTCGGCGGGTGATTCCTGGGTCGGCTTGCGCGAGAGGAAGAGCGCGGGGATAAGGCAGGCCACGATCAGGACCAGCGCCACGATGAATGTTGTCGAAAATGCGTCGGACATCTGGCCGGGCACTTGGGCGAGGACGTGCGGGGTGATCTTGGGCGCCAGCGAGTGGTCGGCGGTGGCGGCCTTGACCAACTGTACGGCGGGTTTGTTCAGCAACTCGTTGGTCAAGATCACGCTCAGTACGGCGGTCCCGATCGACCCTGCGACGCGTTGGACGATGTTCATCAGTGTCGAGCCGCGGGCGACCTCGTCGTGGGTCAGCGAGGCCAGCGCGGCGGTCATGATCGGCATCATGGTCATGCCCATACCCATGCCGATGACAAACAACGCACCGAGTATCAATGCGAGTGGCGTCGCGGGACTGAGCTGGGTGAAGACCGCCATGCCGGCGGCGATGAGCACGATTCCGCCGAGCACAAACCAACCCGGGCCGCGCTTGTCGGTCAGCCTGCCGGCGATCGGCATGGTCAGCATGGCGCCGAGCCCTTGCGGCGCGAGTAGCAGGCCGGCGCTGAGCGTGGTCTCTAGCCGCACCTGGATGAAGTACGTCGGGAACAGCAGCATCGCGCCGAAGAACGCCACCGAGAACAGTGACATCGTGATGACTGAGACGGAGAGTTGGCGGTGCTTGAACAGCCGCAGATCAATCAGCGGATGCTTGGCCCGCAGTGCGTGCGGCACGAATGCGCCGATCAGCGCCAGTCCGACGATGGCCGGGATCAGGACGAGGGCGGAGGCGATGGTCCCTTCGCTGGGGATGCTGGAGATGCCATACAAGAACAGCGCGAGACCGGGTGAGAGCAGCAGCATGCCGACGAAGTCGAACGACTCAGATGGTTGCGGATTGTCCTTCGGCAGTACCCGCAAGGCCGCGACTAGAGCAAAGATGCCGATCGGCAGGTTGATCAGGAAGATCCAGTGCCAGCTCGCGGCTTCGATCAGCCACCCGCCGAGGATGGGCCCGGCGATTGGGCCGATAAGCATAGGCACACCGAGCACAGCCATCACGCGGCCGATCCGTTTGGGTCCGGCGGCATGCGTCATCATCGTCATGCCTAGCGGCATCAGCATGCCGCCGCCGAGGCCCTGCAGGATGCGGAAGGTGATAAGGCTGAAGATGCTCCACGACAGCGCGCAGAGGACCGAGCCGCCGACGAATAGCGCGAGCGCGAGCATGTACAGCCGTTTGGTGCCGAATCGGTCGGCCGCCCAGCCGGTCATCGGGATCACCGTGGCCAGGGCGAGCGTGTAGCCGGTCAGCGTCCATGCAGCGGTCGAGTACTGCGCATCGAAAACGGTCTGAAACTTCGGTATCGCCACACTGACAACGGTGGTGTCCAGGATGGACATGATGGCGCCGAGTACGACGACGCCGGCGATTTTCAGCAGGCCGCGGTCAAGCGAGTCGCTCGCCGGTGTTGTGTTGATAACTGTCATGAGGTTCGTTTCTGAAGTTTGATTGTCGGCTCGAGTCGAGCCTGGATAGGCGCGAGCGCGGCGAGCAGCCGTTCGTGATCCTCCGGCTCAAGCCGGTCGAGGAACGCGGACATGCTGGCGCGTTTGATGGTGTGGGCGTGCGCGACCTGCGCGCGGCCTTGCGGGGTGAGCGAGACCCGTTTGATGCGGCGGTCGCGGGGGTCTTCCTGGCGATCGACGAGCCCTTGATTGACGAGCTGGTCGACGTTGCGGCCGGTGGCCGCGACGGACAGCCGCAGGCGCGTGGCCAGCTCGTTGATCGGAAGTGGCTCTGATACTTGGGCCAGGATCATGATCGAGCGCGCTTGCGAGAGCGTCCATTCGGTGGCTGCCAGCGATTCGAGGCTCGACTCCTGGAGATTCAGGTGAAGTGCGCGCATGAATGACACGACGGCGTCAACGAGTTCTTTTGGGGCATGATTTGGCACAGCTAAAACGCTACCACCAACGCAACTATTGCGTCCTCACAAGGAGTTTGCGCGGGTGAGGTCGCGGTAAGTCACGGGCTCCATAGGAATTGGGGTCGTCGCTAGCTGGAGAGTTTGATGCGCTCAGCGCACCGAGACTTCCAGCTAGGCCGTGGCGTTGCCGATCTGACGGTACGTCGGCTAAAAGTTGAGAATGGCCTTCGCGATGATGTTGCGCTGGACCTCGCTGGCGCCGCCGTAGATCGTCGCCTTGCGATAGAAGAGGTACGTCGGCATCGCCTCGATCGCGCCATCCGGTGGCGTGGCGAACCCGTCGGGTACGTCGTAGCCGTCCCGGATCGGTACGCCGTCCATGCCCAGCACGTCGATTTGCAGTTCGGCGATATCCTGCTGCAACTTGGTGCCCTTGAGCTTGAGCACCGAGGAGCGAGGGTCCGGCGCGTCGGACCCGCTGGACTGTGAGGCCAGCACTCGCAGTTGGGTCATCTCCAGCGCCGTCAGCTCGATCTCCAACGTCGCCAGCCGGGCCGCGAACAGTGGGTCGTCGAGCAGGCTGCCGGCGCCGACCCGAGTGCGGCTTGCAAGCGCCTTCACCTTGGACAGGGTGACCTTCGAGGCGCCGACCCGGGCCTGGCCGACCCGCTCGTTGCCGAGCAGGAATTTCGCGTAGGTCCAGCCCTTGTTCTCTTCGCCGACCAAGTTTTCGGCTGGTACGACGACGTTGTCGAAGAAGACCTCGTTGACCTCGTGGTGCCCGTCGATCGTATGGATCCGACGCACCGCGATGCCCGGGGTCGTCATGTCGATCAGCAGCATCGATATCCCGGCCTGCTTCTTGACGTCCGGGTTGGTGCGCACCAAACAGAACATCCAGTCTGCGTAGTGCGCCTGCGTCGTCCACATCTTCTGGCCGTTGACGACGTACGAGTCACCGTCGCGGACGGCCGTCGTACGCAGTGAAGCCAGATCGGAGCCGGCGCCCGGCTCGGAAAAGCCTTGACACCACCAGATGTCGACGTTGGCCGTGGCCGGCAAGAACCGCTGTTTTTGCTCCTCAGTGCCGAACTGCGCGAGGACCGGCCCGATCATTGTGGCGTTAAACGACACCGGGCGAGGCACCGACGCAAGTTGCATCTCGTCGAGCCACAGGTGCCGCTGCATCGGCGTCCAGTCCTGCCCACCCCACTCGACCGGCCAACCGGGTACGGCGTACCCGTGCGCGTTGAGGATCCGGTGAGTGGCGACGAGGCTTTCTTGGTCGGTGATCTCCGCGCGGGCGTGTCGCCGCCGGGTCTCGATCGGGATCTCAGTGGTGTAGAAATCCCGCAGCTTCGCGGCAAAGGCGCGCTCGTCATCGGTGAGCAGGTCGTGGAACGCCATCGAACTACGCGACCGTGTCGCTAGCGACCAACAGTCCACCGGCCTTGGCGAAGGCCTGTAGGTGTGAGTCGGTGTCGCCGAACGTCCGCGCGATGACGGTCAGGCGCTTGGTGTAGTGGCCGATGGGGTATTCCATCGTCACGCCGATGCCGCCGTGCATCTGGATCGACTCCTGGCCGATGTGCCGAGCCGACGTGTCGATCTGCACCTTCGCCGCGCGCAGCGTCTGGTCGCGCTCGAGCCCCTCGTCGCCGTCGGTGATCGCCAGCCGCGAGGTCACCGCCATGCTGCGGGCCTGCTCCAAGGAGACGTACATGTCGGCGGAGCGGTGCTGCAGCACCTGGAAGGTGCCGATCGCGGTACCGAACTGCACGCGGGTCTTGAGGTATTCGCTGGTGATGCTCAGCATCTGACCCATCGCGCCGACGGCCTCGGCGCACAGGCCGGCCGTCGCCTCATCGATGACGCTCTTCATGGCAGCCGCCGCGTTGGCCGGGTCGCCCAGTGCCTGTGCCGCCGCGCCGTCGAAGAGCACGTTGGCCGCACGCAGGCCATCCTGCTGCGTGTAGGAGTCACGGCGTACGCCGTCGGCCTTGCCGTCGACGAGAAACAGCCCGACGACGCCGTCGGCCGTGGTTGCCGAGACCACGAACTGGTCGGCGCTGTCTCCGGCCAGTACGCCGGACTTCTCGCCGGAGATGGTCCAGCCGTCCCCGGACTTCTCGGCTTTGGTGCTGACGTCGGTCAGCGACCAGCGCGCACCGGGCTCACTGGCGGCGAATGCCATGATCGACTCGCCGGCCGAGATCGCCGACAAGATGGACTTCTTCTGCTCGTCGGTGCCTGCGGCGGCGACGAGCCCGCCCGCGAGAACAACCGTCGCGATGTAGGGCTCGAGGACAAGTGCCTTGCCAAACTCCTCCAGTACGACGGCGACCTCGGCGAAGCCCATGCCGGCGCCGCCGTACTCCTCGTCGAATGGCAGTCCCAGCAGGCCGAGGTCGGCGTACCGCTTCCACATGTCCTTGCTCCAGCCCAGTTCGCTGCGGAGCAGTTCAAGCCGAGTGGAGTGGTCGTAGCGATCTTTGAGCAGGCGGCCGATGGTCTCGGACAGCGTCTGCTGGTCTTCGGTGAGTTCGAGGTTCACGTCTGTACTCCGTTCAAGTTTAGGTAGGGCCTAGAAGCCGAGGATTGCCTTCGAGATGATGCTGCGCTGCACTTCGCTGGAACCGCCGTAGATGGTGACCTTGCGGTAGTTGAAGTACGTCGGCATAGCGTCGATGACGCCTTCGGTCGTCGGAGCGAATCCGTCCGGCACGTCGGTGTCCTCACGGAACGCTGCGGCTTCTTCGCCGACCACGTCGATGAGTAGTTCGGTGAGGTCCTGCTGGATCGCCGAGCCCTTGAGCTTGAGCACGGAGGAACGAGGGTCGGGTGCCTCGTCGCCCTTGGTCTGGCTCGACAGGATGCGCATCTGGGTCATTTCGAGTGCCGCGATCTCGATCTCGACACGGGCCAGCCGGGCCGCGAACAGCGGGTCGTCCAGCAGCGTGCCATCGCCGACACGGGTCTTGGCGGCGAGTGCCTTGACGCGGGCGGCCTTGACCTTCGACGTACCAAGCCGCGCGATGCCGGTGCGCTCGTTGCCCAGCAGGAACTTCGCGTACGACCAGCCGGCGTTCTCCTCGCCGACGAGGTTTTCGGCAGGTACGACGACGTTGTCGAAGAAGACCTCATTGACCTCGTGGCCGCCGTCGATCAGCTGGATCGGGCGGACGGTGATGCCCGGAGTCTTCATGTCGATGAGCAGGAACGAGATGCCGGCCTGCTTCTTGACGTCCGGGTTGGTGCGCACGAGGCAGAAGATCCAGTCGGCGTACTGCGCGAGTGTCGTCCACGTCTTCTGGCCGTTGACGACGTAGGAGTCGCCGTCGCGGACCGCCGCGGTCTTGAGCGAGGCAAGGTCGGAACCGGCGTTGGGCTCGGAGAAGCCCTGGCACCACCAGATATCGAGGTTGGCGGTGGCTGGCAGGAAGCGCTTCTTCTGTTCTTCGTTACCGAAGGCCGCGATGACCGGGCCGACCATGGATGCGTTGAACGCAAGTGGCTGTGGCACGCACGCCAGCTGCATCTCTTCAAGCCACAGGTGACGCTGCATCGGGGTCCAGTCCTGGCCGCCCCATTCGATCGGCCAGTTGGGTACGGCGTAGCCGTGGGCGTTGAGGATGCGTTGCGTGGCCACCATGTCGTCCTTGCCGGCATTTTCACCGGTAAAGGCGCGGCGACGGATATCTTCGGGGATCTCCGTCGTGAAGAAGGTACGCATTTTCTGTGCAAAAGCGCGGTCTTCGTCGCTCAACACAAGATCCATGGGAATTCTCCTGATCAACTTGGATGGTGCAGATGTATTTTTTCGAGCCCGGGTACGCCAACAATGATGCACCACGCCGGTAGGTACAGACACGGTGAAACCGAATCGTATTCGGTTCCGCTGCCGCCGAGCCAGGGGGTACCGGCATTCTGCCTATTTTCTACCGTGCACCGGTACCTCTTGTGCGCTGGGGAATTAGGGAGTAGAAATCTATCTACGCCCTTCGCAAGGAGGACGGCTCGGACGAAGACCGAGGGCTAGTCCAGTGGAGAGATCCATCTGGGACCGTGCGTGACGGCAGCGGTCGGCTCGGCGGAAACGGCCGAGGATCTGGAGGCGTCACGGCCAGGTCAACACGAAGGCCCCGCCAACTCATACTTGGCGGGGCCTTCACCTATTAGAACGTGATATGCCGCGATCATGGACGTACGACGCGCTACGTCACAGTGAATTCCCGGTCACACTCCCGCGATCCGTCGCGAATGTCTCGCGATCCGTCGCGAATGTCTGGCGATCCGTCACGTATGTCTCGCGATCCGTCACTCGCGCCGGGCCTACCCGGTCCCTTAGCGCGGCTGTCTACCCCTAGTCACAGCTCATGAGGCGTGACAAGCAGTGACAAGCAGGAGGTAGGCGGGACAAGGAGTGCGATCGGGCGTGTCCACGCGCAGAACACGATATCGGCGGCGAGGGACGAAGCGCGACCGGGCCACGAGCGTCGCCGATCGTGGGGCGCGAACTCACCGACGGTGGGGTACGAACCCACCCGAGGTGCGGCACAATGGTTAACCGTGCAGGTAGTCAACTCGTGAAGGTTGGGGTGCTCGGTCCGCTCAGCGTGCAAACGATGTCCGGTGCGTGCGACATTCCGGGTGTGCGCTTACGCCGGTTGCTGATGCGCATGGCGATGGCCGGCGGAGGCTCGGTTACGGCCGACCGGCTGATCGATGCGGTCTGGTCCGGCGACCTGCCGGCCAACGCGACAAGTTCCCTGCAGTCGCTGATATCGAGGCTTCGCAAGGCGGTCGGCGACGGCGGGGCCATCAGCCAGACCGCGGCCGGCTACGGCTTGGTGGACGTGCAGCTCGACGTAGTCGAGTTCGAGGAACTCGTTCGTGACGGGCGACAACAGCTGCGCGGTGGCCAGTTCGAGAGTGCCGCGACCACGCTCGACATGGCTCTTGCACTGGTTCGCGGTACGCCGTACGCCGAGGCCGCAGACTTGCATTGGGCGTTACCGGAGATCGCCCGGCTCGAGGACCTGCGACGCGATGCCATTGGTGACTGGAGCGAGGCCAAGCTCGCGACCGGGCAAGCAAGTGAGACCGTCGCCCGGCTCGAGGCGGTCACGCGCGATGTGCCGCTTGACGAACGCTTCGCCGGTCTGCTTATGCGGGGGTACGCCGCCACCGGCCGCACCGCCGAAGCATTGGCGCGTTATGAAACGACCCGGAGAAAGATCGCCGAAGAGCTCGGCAGCGACCCGTCCCGCGAGTTACAGGACCTGCATCTGCAGTTGTTGACGGCCGACGACCCGCCGCCCGAGCGCTCCGAGTCGGACATTCCGGCCGCCGTCACCTCGTTCATCGGGCGGCAGCGCGAAATCGAGCGGGTGACTGACCTGATCGAGGCCAACCGGCTCGTGACGATCATCGGTCCCGGTGGCGCGGGCAAGACCCGTACGTCGTTCGAGGTCGCCCGCCGACTGTCCGCACAGGGCGCGAAGGTGCGGCTCGTCGAGCTCGCGAAGACGACGGTTGGCGACAACCTCGAGCAGGCATTTGTGCGCGATCTGGATCTGGCCCGCGCTTCTCACACGCGTGCCAGAGACGACCGGATGGCCCTGGACGGTAAGGCATTGCTGGTCAATGCGCTCAGCGACGACCAGTGCGTTCTGATTGTCGACAACTGCGAGCATGTGATTGGTGCGGCCGCCGGCCTGATCGCCGAGTTGCTGGCGCGCTGTCCGGCGCTGCGGATAATCGCGACTAGCCGTGAAGCGCTGGCGATCGACGGAGAGTCGTTGTGCTCGTTATCCTCTCTCGACCTGCCGCCGGCAGACAGTGAACTGGAGGCGGCGCGCGGTTTCTCCGCCGTACGACTGTTCATCGATCGGGCACGCGCCGCGAGTGCGTCATTCGTAGCAGACGAGAGGACGATGCCCGCCATCGTCGAGATCGTCCGGCGGCTCGACGGACTTCCGCTGGCGATCGAGCTCGCCGCGGCGCGCCTTCGGGTGTTGCCGGTAGATGCGATCGCGCAGGGGCTTGGCGACCGGTTTCGGCTGCTCGTCGGGGGCAGCCGTACGGCGATGAGCAGGCACCGCACGTTGCTTGCAGTTGTCGAGTGGAGCTGGGAGCTACTCACACCGGAAGAGCGTTACGTGCTCGAATGGCTGTCGGTCTATCCGGGTGGTTTCGCCGCGCAGACGGCCGCCAAAGTTTGCGCCAGCGGCAAGGTCGCGGCGCTCGATGTACCAGAGATCCTCAATGCGCTCGTCGACAAGAGCCTGCTGATCGTGACCGATGGCCACACCATTCGCTACCGCATGCTCGAAACGATCCGCGAGTATGGGACCGCACGGCTGATTGAAGCGGGAACCGTGCAGCAGGCGCGGGCCCGGCACGCCCGGCACTTCCTGGTGTTCGCGCAGCGCAACTCAATGAACGTAGATGCCAACGATCAGTCGGTCGCGCTGCGGCTGTTCAACGAGGAGTACGACAACTTCGTCGCCGCGATGACGTTCTATATCGAGCTTGGTGACTCGGGTCGGGCCATCGCGTTATGCCTGCATCTGGCCTGGTTCTGGATGGTGCTCGGCCGGGATGAAGAACTCGGTTACTGGACGGCCTTGGCCGCCGAGGTGCCGACCAGTAATCCCAGCGCCCACTGGCATGTTGCCCGTGGGCTCGGTGTCATCAGTCAGATGTCGCGGCAGTTCACCGCGACCGGCGCGGCCGATCCTGGCTTTGATCGCGACGACGGAATTGCCGACATTGCGCAGGTCGCAGCCAACCTGCGCCGATACCTCGCCGATGGACCGATCGAGGTCGCGGCGACGCTCATGCTGCTGTTGTTCTTCACGCGCCAATACAACGAGGCCGAGCAGGTCGCCGATGATGCACTACTGCGGGCGACTCCGCTGGCCCGCGGGCGCCTGCGGCTCATGCGTGCCGCGTTCGCCGAGAACTTCGGCGACCTTGAGTCGTTGCGTACCCACGTCGCGCTCGCCCTCGATGAGCTCGATACGACCAGCGATCAATGGGGCCGCGCGCAGGCAATTACCAGTCGTTCCTATGTCCGGATGCTCGACGGTGACTTTGACGGCGCGATCGCCGACGTGCAAGAAGCGCGGGCCATCTCCGGTCGGCTCGGCGCGGTGGACGACCAGATTTATATGGGCGCCAGGCAGGTGGGGATGCTGATCGCCAGCGGACGAGTAGACGATGCCGTGCGGTGCCTCGACGAGATCGAGATGTTGTTCGACAACAGCCGCGGTACGCCGATGTGGAAGGTCATTCTCCTCATACAGCGGATGATCGTTGAAGACGCACGGGGGAATCAAGCGTTCGTCACCTCGGCGGTGCGACAAGTGCGCTCCATGCTCGACGAGTTCGAGGGAGCCGGTACCCGCACCAATCACATGATCGTTGTAGGCGCTGGATCGGTGGCCATCTTTGAGCTCGAGGCCGGTGAGCTAAGTGCGGGCTACGAGGATGCCGTGCGTGCGTTCGTCGCGTCGAAAGAGGTCGACGATTTTCCGATCCTTGCGAGCATCGGGGTCGTGTCGGCAATCTTGGCGGCAGAATTCGACGACTATGCGCACGTCGCGGAACTCCTGGGCGCCTCCCAACGGTTGCGCGGATCCGCCGACCCCAGCAACCTGCGCGAGGTTCGGCTGTACGCCGAGGCGCGGGCCCGACTTGGGGCGGATTTCGAGGTGCATCACGGCCGAGGTCTCGCGCTTTCGCACGACGAGGCCTACGACCGCTTGGACCCTCGGTACTTCGAGGACGCTATCGCCCGGCGTGTCGCAGAGCGGACCGGTCAGCCTCGCATCGCGTCGGCGAAGGCTTCCAGCTCACGCGGCACATCAGGACCGGCCGGCTGATAGGCGATTTCGGTGGCGCCCTCTTCGGCTAACTGCGCGAGACGCTCTTTCCAGCCCTGTTTGCTCAGCGCGACGCCGCCCGCCTCGAGGACCTCGCCAGTGACGAAGGGGCGGTCCCGGTCGTTGATGGACCACAGGTGGCCATCGTGGAGTTCGATGTGCCGTATGTCGTCGGGGATATCGGCGTACGCCGCCGCCCACTGCTCGCCGTTGGGCACAGCTTCGAGGTTTCCGAACTCGAGCGCGCGGTGAATCAGGATCGCGGCCGCGTGTCCGGCTGCTTCGATCGCGCGGGGTGAGCCCGGATTTTCGCCATCGTCAAGCACCGTGCCGAACGTCAGGTGAACCGCCCAGTCGAAGCCGGGCACCGGTGACCGCGACGTGAATGCGCCGTCGGCGTACTCCTTGGCGAACGCGATCCCCTTGGGCCCGGCGACTCCGGCAACCCAGGGCACTTCGATCGGCCGCGGCGCGGCGAACTCGGGCCGGTGCATCATCGTAATTTTGGCGCCGTCCCACTCGACGTACTCGCCCTTGAGTAGCCGCTGGACGGCATCGACGTACGCCGCCACCGCGGACCACTTGACGGGCCGCTGGCCGAGGGTGAGCCGACCGGTGAATCCGGTGCCGACGCCGATACTGACTCGATCCTTCCCGGCAACCTCCACGAGATTGGCGATCGCGGTCGCCGTAATCATGGGATGGCGCAGCGCCGGGATGAGTACGCCGGTGCCGAGTCCGATCCGGTTAGTACGGTCGGCGGCCCGGGCTAGCTGCATCCAGACGTCGGCGCAAATCGCGGGAGAGTCATAAAACCAGGCGCGGGTGTAACCGAGCTCTTCCGCGATTCGCGCATGTTCGGGGCTGTCCATGGAGGTATTGAAGGCGCACGACATCGTCAAAGTCATGTTCGAGACGGTACGCCTGGTGCATTTGCTTTACGTGCGGCGCTTGTAGGCGCGCATCGCGAGCGGCACGAAGACCACCAGCAACGCGCCCATCGAAACGAGTGTCCACATGACGGGCCCGGCGACCGGACCGCCGAGCATCATCCCGCGTACCGCGTCGACCACGTGGGTGATCGGGTTGACGTGCACGAATGCTTGGAGCCAGCCGGGCATCGTATCCACCGGCACGAAAGCGCTGCTGCCAAAGGAAAGCGGGAAGACGATCATGAACATCACGCCCTGCACGGCGCCCGGTGTGCGGACCGTCATGCCGATCCACACCGAGACCCAGCAGAAGCACAGCGCGAAACCGACCGCCAGCGTCAATGACGCGAAGACACCGCCCCAGTGACCGCCGACGTCGAAGCCCATAAGCAGCGCGGTGCTGATCAAAATGACAAAGAGCACGAGGTAGCGCACGAGGTCGGCCAGCACGACGCCGACGAGGGGTACGGATCTGCCAATCGGTAGCGACCGGAAGCGGTCGAACACGCCCTTGTCGATATCGGAGTTGAGATATTGGCCAACGGCGATCGAAGCCATCGCGATTGTCTGACCCAAGAGCCCGGGGACCAGGAACTGGATGTAGTGCGACGGCGCGCCGCCGGAGATGGCGCCACCGAAGATGTATACGAACATCAGCAAGAAGATGATCGGCTGGAGCGTGACGTCTATCAGCGACTCCGGCGTACGCAAGGTCTTGTAGAGGCTGCGTTTGGCCAGCACGAGCGCGTGTCTGAGGTAGTTGTTTTTATTGCTGGACGTCGTACCGACGCGCAAATCGTGTGGCGCCGTTGGCCTAGGCGCGGTAGCAGTGGCGGTCATGCCGCGGCCTCCTTGTCTGTCTTTGAGCTGTCTGTGGTTGTGCCGGTGAGGGTGAGGAACACTTCGTCGAGGCTTGGGAAATGCAGCGAGAGCTCGGCCACGGTGACCTTCTCCTGCGCCAGTTCGTTGACGATGAGTGGCAGTGTCGCGTCGTCGGCGACCGGAATGCTCAGGCCGTGCCGGCCGGCGGGATCGACGGTGCCGTCGGTGAAGCGGGTGAGGATGCGTCGTACGTCGTTGATCCGGGTCACGTCCGTCGGGGTGACTTCGATCCGCTGCCCGCCGATCGCGGACTTCAGGCCTTTGGGAGTGTCGTGCGCGATGACTTGCCCGTGGTCGATGACGGTGATCTCGTCGGCTAGCGCGTCGGCCTCATCGAGATACTGGGTCGTCAACAGCACGGTAGAACCATCGTCGACAAGTGACCGTACGACGCCCCACATCTCCTCGCGTTTCGCGGGATCGAGGCCCGTGGTCGGTTCGTCGAGGAAGATGATGCGCGGCCGGCCGACGAGGCTGGCGGCAAGGTCCAAGCGCCGGCGCATGCCGCCGGAGTAGTTCTTCGCGAGTCGGCCGGCGGCCTCACTGAGGTCGAACCAGTCGAGCAGCTCGGTCGACCGGGCCTTGGCATCGCGCGTGCTCAGGTTGAGAAGCTGACCGATCATGACGAGGTTCTGGGTGCCGGTCAGATCCTCGTCGACCGACGCGTACTGGCCGGTGAGCCCGATCGTCTCGCGGACCTTGGTGGCGTCTTTGACGACGTCGTACCCGCCGACGATCGCTCGTCCGGAGTCCGGACGCAACAGCGTTGACAGGATGCGTACGGCGGTTGTCTTTCCCGCGCCGTTGGGCCCGAGTACGCCGAGGACGGTACCTTGCGCGGCGGCAAGATCGATGCCAGCGAGGGCTTTGGTGTCGCCGAACCGCTTGGCCAGCGCCTCGGTTTCAAAGGCAAGCGTGCCCGATGATGTGGTCATATGTGCTCCTTGTGCGAATGCGAATACGCATATCGTGCAAGGAGCCGCTGTCACCGCCCTGCCATGGCGCTGTCACGGCCCTCATCCGCGGCAACTTTCGTGGTGATCTGCGGGACTACTCGCCGCGGATCACCGGTCAACTTCCCGCGGATCGCGGGTTAGGCGGTGTGTTCGTCGTGGCGGTCGGCGAGAGTGGCGGCAAACATCGGCCGCATCCGCTCGATGACCTCGGTCATTGCTGCCACCAACTCACGTGCCTCTTTGGCGGTGCGCGCGTTCGCGATCTCGCGGCGGGCCTCACCGAGGAAAGTCGTCGCGAGGAAGACAAGAGCGCGTTGCACCGCCTCGTCTTCGGCGCCGAGCAGCCGGAAGTTGTTGGCGATCCACACCCTGCCGCCGGCACGCTGTTTTTCCTGGAAGCCGGGAGGCGTGTCACCGAGGCTGAAGATCTTGACGAGGTCACGTCGCGCCCACGAGGCGCCCAGATACGCCTGCGATCCCGCGATGAACAGGTCGAAGGGGTCGCTTACGCCGTCTGCGCGCGCGGCCACGACCGCATCGGCGGCGATTGCCTGCTGCTCCAGGTGATGCCGTTCCCAGAGTGCCACAAACAGTTCGGTTTTACTCCCGAAGTGGTGATAGAGGCTGCCGACGCTCGCACCGGCTTGTTCAACGACTTCCGTAACGCTGGCGTCGGAGAAACCGCGTTTGGCAAAGACTTTGCGCGCGGCGTCGAGGAATTCGGTGCGGACTCCCTCTGTGCTGCTCCATTTTCGCGTCGTACCCCGACCGACGCGTTGTGTCTCCGTCACGTCCTTCACCTAACTTCCCGTGCAGTTACTGCGTCACGTTGATGTGTAATTGCACCAAACGCCTCGCGAGAGTCTAGTGAGGCCGCTCCTTGCGACCGGTATTACGCTCATTCCTAGAACTGTGTTCTAGGACCATCCCGGTAGAACGCTTCGTTGTCAAGACGTTGACAGCGGACCGTTACTGTTGAATTATATTCCAGAATTGGATTCTAAGACGCCTGAATAGTCGAAACGTGCGAGAAATCGGAGTGAGCGACACATGGGTCAGCGCAGTCAGCTCGTCGAAAATGGTCAGGAAGCAACCGAGGCAGACATCGAGGTGATGCGGCGCAAGCTGTCCACGCCTGATCGACTCAGAGCACTTTTCGCGCCGAAGAGCGTCGCCGTGGTCGGGGCATCCGACGGATCGGGCTGGTCCCGGTTCATCATCGATAGCCTGCGCACCGCCGGAATAACAGACAAGCTCATTCCGGTGCATCCCAAGCATCCGGAGGCATTCGGGATACCGACAGTCCCCAATCTGCGCGACCTTGCCGAGCCGGTCGACCTCGCATTTGCTCTTGTTCCCACGCGCGCCGTTCAAGGGGTAATGGAGGACGCCGTCGCCGCCGGGATCAAAAACATGATCGTGCTGGCCGCCGATTTCGGCGAGGGCGGCGAAGAAGGCAAGGCCCGGCAGCAGTCGCTGATCAACTACGCGACCGCCAACGACTTGACCGTCCTCGGCCCAAACTGCTTGGGCTACATCAACGCCCACGCCGGCGCCGCGCCGTTCGGGTTGCCGATCCTGCCGCCGCTGCGGCCGGGGCCGGTGGGCGTCGTACTGCAAAGCGGCGCCCTGGCAGCCAACGTGATGAGCTTCGCGCGAGCCCGCGGCGTTGGAATCAGCCTGCTGACGTCGATGGGCAACGAGGCGATCATTACCGCAGCCGATGTCGTGGAGTACCTCATCGAGGACGACAACACCAAAGTCATCGCTATGTTCCTCGAGGGGATTCGCGATCCGGCGCGTTTCACCGAGCTCGCGGACCGGGCACTGGCCGCAGGTAAGCCGATCGTCGCGCTCAAGGCGGGCCGGAGCCCCGGCGGCCAGGCGACGGCGTTGGCGCACACCGGCGCGGTCGCCGGCGACGTGGCGGTCATCGACGCGGTGTTCCGGCAGTACGGCGTCGTACGCGTCGACAGCCTCGAGGAGCTCATCGTGACGGCCGGGCTCTTTGGCTATTGCGACCGGCCAACCGGTAACCGTATGGGCGTCGTAACCGCATCGGGCGGAGCCTGCGACATCATCGCCGACCGCTCACATATCGAGAAGATCGAGATACCGGACTTCTCCAGTACGACGGTCGAGAAGCTCACGGAGGTGCTTCCGCCGTTCGCGTCTGCACGCAATCCACTCGACGTGACCGGTGCGATCCTCGCCGACGTCAACTCGGCTCAGAGCGGACTGGGCGAT
The DNA here is from genome assembly GCF_003003235.1 of Antricoccus suffuscus. Lineage (NCBI taxonomy): Bacteria > Bacillati > Actinomycetota > Actinomycetes > Geodermatophilales > Antricoccaceae > Antricoccus > Antricoccus suffuscus. Next base: position 222,089 of record NZ_PVUE01000005.1, on the reverse strand, counting down.
GTTTCGCTTAACGCGGTTGCCGCCGATCCCAACGTCGACTTCCTTATTAACGCACTCGCGCTGCCCGCCGCTGAGCCGCCGGATTCCGGCCCGCTCGAACGTCGGCTGACCGCGATCGCGGACACTGCAAAACAGTTCGACGTACCGATCCTGCATTTCGTGACGACCTGCAACGACATTTCGCCGTACGCCCTGCAGATGCTGGACAAGCACTCGATCCATCCGCCGCTCGGCGGAATCGAGTTTGGTCTCAAGGCGATCGGCCACGCGCTGCGGTGGGAGCGGACCCGCGCGACGCGTGAGGCGGCCGGACCGCCGGTCCACCCGCAGTTGGTGACCAAGGACGTCGACGCGCCACAGATCGGCTCCTGGTCCGAAGATCAGTCGCGCAACTTCGTGTCGGCCAACGGCGTACCGGTGGTCCCGGCGCACCTCGTGACCACGGCCAAGGATGCGGTCGATGCTGCCGAGAAGCTCGGCTATCCGGTTGTCCTCAAGGTGTGCTCGGCGACAATCACCCACAAGTCCGACATCGGCGGCGTCGCGCTGAACCTTGGTGATGCCGCGGCAGTCGAGGAAGCCTTCGAACGGGTTCACAAAGCCGGACTCGAGGAGACCGACGACGTCGACGGTGTCCTGGTAGGTGCCATGCGAGCCGGTGGCGTCGAGCTGTTCGTCGGACTTACCGTCGACCCGTCGTTCGGCCCGGTCCTCGCGCTCGGCCTTGGTGGTGTCTTCGTGGAGGTCCTCAAGGACGTCAGCCTCAGACCTCTCCCGGTGTCGCAGGCTCAAATCGCCGAGATGCTGGACGAGTTGCGCGGCGCGCCGCTGTTGCACGGCGCACGCGGATCCAACCCGGTCGATATCGACGCCGTCACCGCGGCGATTGCCGGGATTGTCGACAGCGCCCAGGCACTCGGCCCGACGCTGGGAACGCTCGAAGTCAACCCGCTGTGGGTCGACGGCACACAGGTAGAAGCACTCGACGTACTGATCGTCACGGAAAACCGATAGACAGAGGAGCTTTCAGATGGAACTCAATTTAGGTCCCGAAGCGGCAAAATTCCGCGAGGAGATCCGCGGCTGGATCAGTGACAACGCGCCAGCAGGCCTGGCCGAGCTCACCGACTGGAACGCGAGCCCGATGACTGGCGGTTCAAACATCTACGGCAAGGCGGAGTCGAGCCCTATTTACGCCGAGTGGGAGAAGCGGCTGTTGGAAGCGAAGCTCATCTGCCCGCAGTGGCCGGAGAAGTTTGGCGGCCGTGGCCTGAGCCCAGTCGAAAACGCGATCTACTCCGAAGAGCTGCACCGGGCCGGCTTGCCACGGATCCGTCGCGGATTCGGTGAGGGAATGGTCGGGCCATCGGTCATCTCGCACGGTACGCCCGCGCAGCAGGAGCATTTCCTGCCGCGCATTATTTCGGCGGAAGACGTTTACTGCCAAGGCTTCTCCGAGCCCGGGCACGGCTCCGACCTGGCAGGTGTCGAAACGCGTGGCGTTGTCGACGGCGACGAAATCGTCATCACCGGTGACAAGGTATGGACCTCCGGTTTCTACCGCGCCAACATGATCTTCGTGCTGTGCCGGACCGATACCGAGACCGGCAAACACCGTGGGCTGTCTTATGTGCTGCTGCCGTTCGAGGACAACAACGTTGAAAAGCACGCCGTGAAGCAGATGACCGGCGCCGCCCAGTTCGGCCAAGAACATTTCGATGGTTCGCGGGCGCCGATGTTCAACGTCATTGGCGGGCTCAACAACGGCTGGCGGGTCGCCATGACGACGCTCGGCTTCGAGCGCGGCGGCAACGCCACGGTCGCCTCACTGAAGTACGAGAAGCAGTTCTGGGCACTGGTCGACCTCGCGCGCAAGGTCGGCAAGGAGCGCGATCCGTTGGTGCGTCAGGACCTTGCGTGGGCATACACCCACGTGCAGATCATGCGATACAGCGGTTTGCGGCTGCTCGCCCAGATCGCCGTCGGCAAGGAACCCGGGCCCGAGGCCTCGATCTCCAAGCTCTTCTGGAGCGAGTATGAAAAGAAGCTGGGCGAGATCGCCGTCCACCTGATCGGCACCGAGGCGTTGGTACGCCCGGAAGGGGAGGGTTATCTGGTCGACCACTGGCAGGAGGTCTTCCTCGCCAGCAGAGCCGGCACGATCTTCTCCGGCACCAGCGAGATCCAGCGCAACATCATCTCCGAGCGGGCGCTGGGCATGCCGCGCGAGTCACGTCCGGTATCGGTGAAGGCATAGCCGCATGTCTTCACTCAAAGGAAGGGTCGCAGTCGTCACCGGTGGCGGACGCGGAATCGGCGCCGGAGTCGCCCGACTATTCGCCGCAGAAGGGGCCGCGGTCGTCGTCAACGATCTCGGCGTCGAGCTCGATGGCCGAGCCGGGACGAATAGCCCTGCCAACGACGTCGTCGACGAGATCATCGCGGCGGGCGGTGACGCAGTAGCCAGCGGTGCCGACGTCACCGACTCGGAGGCCGGACAGTCCTTGATCGACACGGCCGTGGACATGTTTGGCGGCCTCGACATCGTCGTCAACGCCGCCGGCATCCTGCGCGACCGGATGATCTTCAACATGACCGAACAAGACTGGGACGCGGTCATCGCCGTACATCTTCGCGGGCATTTCAACACAATCAAGCCCGCGTCGGTCTATTGGCGCGGCAAGAAGAACCCGGACGGGCACTACCGGATCATCAACTTCACCTCCTCCTCGGGGCTTTTCGGAGCTCCCGGACAGCCCAACTACGCAGCGGCCAAAATGGGAATTACCGGGTTGACGTACTCGTGCGCCAACAGCCTGGGTAAGTACGGTGTGACGGCCAACGCGATCGCGCCGGGTGCACAGACGCGGATGACCGAGTCCATTCCGACCGACAAGCGCACCGTTCGTGCCACCGACGACGACGAACGGTCACCGGACAACATTGCACCGATCGTCGCCTACATCGCCAGTGAGTCTTCGGACTGGCTGACCGGCCGAGTGATCGGCGCCCGGGGCTACGAAGTGATGCTCTACAACAACCCCGAGACCGTGCGCCAGATCGTCGGTACGCAGCGTTGGGATCCCACCACGCTGGGGGAGCTCGTCGAGCGCTCGTTCAAACCCGTCATTCAAAAGACCGCAAGATAGCCAGAAAGGCAACTTGTCATGGACCTAATTGCATCCCCAGAGCAGGACGAACTGCGCAGCTCGGTACGCCGGTTCCTCGAAACGAAGTCGCCGTCCGAAGTCGTCCGCACGTTGATGGACGACCCGACCGGTTATGACCTGGCCGTCTGGAGTCAGATGGCAAACCAGCTAGGCCTTCAGGGGCTGGCCATTCCCGAGGAGTACGGCGGCAGCGGGTTCGGCTTCGTCGAGCTCACTATCGTGCTCGAGGAGATGGGCCGGGTACTGATGCCGTCACCGTATTTCAGCACCGTTGTCCTTGCCGCACAGGCGATCCTGGACTCCGGCGATGCCGATGCGGCCAAGAGACTGCTGCCGGGTATCGCTGACGGATCGACGATCGCCACGCTCGCCTTCACCGAGGAGAACGGCCGCTGGGACCTTGGCTCAATTGCCATGAGCGCCACCAAACAGGGTGACGGCTGGAGCCTGTCCGGCACCAAGTCGTACGTCGTCGACGGCCACATTGCGGGCCTTGTCGTCGTCGCCGCGCAGACCGACTCGGGCCTGACGCTCTTCGCGGTCGACGGCTCGGCCGCAGGACTCACTGCCACTGCCGTGCCGGCCCTGGACCAGACCCGCAAGCTCGCAACGATCACCTTCGAGGGCGTACCGGCTACACCTATCGGCGCTCCAGGAGCGGCGGCGGAGTCGCTTGCCAAGACGCTAGACAAGGTCGCGCTCGCGTTGGCCGCAGAGCAGGTCGGCGGCGCACAGCGGGCGATGGACATGGCCGTCGAGTACTCGAAAATACGCACCCAGTTCGACCAGCCGATCGGTAGCTTCCAGGCACTGAAGCACAAAGCCTCCGAAGTCATGCTGCGCGTTGAGTCCGCCAGGGCCGCGGCGTACTACGGCGCGTGGGCCGTCGCCGAGGACTCCGACGAGGTGCCCACGGTGGCCAGCCTCGCGAAGGCCTACTGCTCCGAGGCGTTCTTCCATGCCGCCGGAGAAAACATTCAGATGCATGGCGGGATCGGATTTACCTGGGAACACGACGCGCATCTCTACTTCAAGCGGGCCAAAGCAACACAGCTGTTCCTCGGTGACGGCACCTACCATCGCGAGCGCCTGGCAGACCTCATCGGCATCTAACCCAACTCAATAACGCACGGTTCGATCGTCCCTAGGGGACAGAGATGGTAGCGAAGAGTGCGCACTGTCGGAGCGCCGAGCACGGCGCTTGAGACCGACCCGCAAGACAGCAAGGACCGGATCCGATACGCGTGGCGTGTGCTGGGCGTCGTCTGCCTCGCCTCGCTGATGAGCGGGCTCAACCAGAGCTCTCTCAATGTTGCCCTGCCGCGGATCGTGCTGCACTTCAACGCTTCCGCGTTCGAAGCCAACTGGATCTTGCTGGCCTTCATGCTCACCAACACGGTGCTGATGATCTTCTTCGGCCGGTTGGCGGACGTGTTCGGTCGTCGCCGCATGTATCTGATGGGCATCGCGATCTTCACGGCGACGAGCATCGTGGCAGGGTTCTCGCCGTCCGTGTGGTTTCTGATCGCCTGTCGGATTGTGCAGGCGGCGGCCGCAGCCATGCTGATCACCAACAGCGCCGCGCTCGTCACCAGTGCCTTTCCCAAGCGAATGATGGGCCAGGGACTCGGCATCTACATGTCGTCCTTCTCGTTGGCGCAGCTGTTGGGGCCAACCGTCGGCGGCGTCCTCACGACCGAGCTCGGGTGGCAATGGACTTTCTGGTTCAACGTCCCGCTTGGTGTCATTTGCCTGATATGGGGGATGCGAGTGCTGGAGCGCACCCCACGGATCGCGGAGCCGTTGCGGCTGGACGTGCTCGGCAACACCGTGTTGTTGATCGGGCTGGGTATGCTGTTGCTTGCGTTGTCCGAGGTGGGCAATCTGGGTTGGGGCAGCGTGCTCGTGGTTGTCGGACTCGGAGTGTTTGTGATCGCGGTGCCGGCGTTCGTGATGGTCGAGCAGCGATCCAAGTTTCCGGTGGTCGACCTTGCGACCTTCCGCGACCCGGTCGTCGGGCTCGGCGTACTGGCCGGGTTCCTGGCCACGATGTCGCGCTTCGCCGTCGTGATCATGATGGGCCTGTATTTCCAGGCGGTGCTCGGAGACTCACCAACGCAGGCTGGTCTTAAGATCCTGCCGCTCGCCGCGGCAGCGATCGTGACGTCGCCGTCGACCGGCATGTTGTTGCGTCGCATATCCCCGCGGACCGTCGCGATCGCGTCGTGCGTGGTGGCCTCGGCGGGGCTGCTCTTCCTGCTCCTGGTGATTTCGCCGTCGACGCCGTACTACGTGCTCGCACTGGCGATGATTGTTATTGGGCTCGGGTCTGGAAGCTTCATCCCGGCAAACAGCATGGCAATGCTGATGGATGTCCCATCACACCGCCTGGGCATTACCAACGCGGTGCGGATCATGGCGCAGAGCTCGGGAGTCGTCATCAGTACGGCGCTGGTACTCACCATCATCAGTACGCCGCTCCCGGTGCATCTCCGTGAGGCGATCTTCAAGGGCACGCTGTCCGAAGTCTCCGACGCCGCGGTCATGGACCTGGTCGTCGGCTATCGCTGGGCGCTCGGGCTCATGCTACTCACCTCCATCGCGTGTCTCGTGACGTCGATGGCTGGCAGAAACTCCCGCAAATAGGCAGAACTATCCACAGATTAGGAGAACCCATGGGAACGCTAGATGGCAAAGTCGCAGTCGTGACCGGTGCGAGTCGAGGAATCGGCGCACAGATCGCGCGCAGGTTCGCCGCTGAGGGCGCCACCGTCGCCGTCACGGCCCGCACCGTAGAGGAGGGCCAGTCGACTCTCGAGGGCACGATTACCCAGACTGTGGCCGATATAGAGGGCGCGGGCGGTGCCGCTGTCGCTTTCGCTGCGGACCTCTCCGTGCTGGAGGACCGCGAAAGGCTCATCGCTGCCGTGACCGAGCAACTCGGTCCGATTGACATCCTCGTCAACAACGCCGCGGTCACTTACTTCACCCCGGTCGAGGACTTCACGCTGCGCCGGATGAATCTGATGTTTGAGGTCCAGGTAACCGCCCCGTTGCATCTCGCGCAACTCGTTATCCCCGCTATGAAGGAAAACCAGGGCGGCGCGATTCTCAACATCTCGTCGAGAGCAGCGATCCACCCGGCTTTGCCCCCAGGCCCGAACGTCGGGCGCGGCGGCACCGTCTACGGCATGTGCAAGGCCGCGCTTGAACGGTTCACGACCGGGCTCGCCGCCGAACTGTACGCCGACAATATCGCGGTCAATGTGCTTTCGCCGAATCGCGTCGTACCGACCGCGGGAACGATCTTCCATCACCTTACGACGGAGGACAACCCCGAGGCCGAACCGACGACCGTGATGGCTGAAGCGGCGCTCGCGCTGTGCAGCGGCGTACCGGCTGACGGCGATCGTGCCATCACCGGTCGGGTTACCTATTCACAGGATCTTCTCAAAGAGCTCGACATAACGCCGAAGTAGCCGGTTTTGGTCACGAATTGGGCGCGAATTACCAAGAATGCCCGTGTCGAATCCGTGTGAGCGTTGACACCCAACCTCACAGCAGTTACTGTCCTAAAACGCAATTCTAGTATTCGTTTCAAGGTAAATAAACGGCCGCTTGCGGTCCCGCCTAATGGAAACAAACGGCATCCCAGCCGTGCCCGAATACGACGAAAGGCTCGATAGTGCTGAAAAATCGATCACGAGCAGCACGTTTGGTGGGGGTCTGCGCTGCCTCTCTCTTGTTGACTACCGGCTGTTTCAGCGGTTCGAGCGGCGACAAGAACGACACGAAGGTGAACCAGCAGAAGGACGCCGGGCCGCCGCAGTCCGGTGGAACATTGCGAATCGCGACGCCTGCCGATCCGCCGTCCCTTGACCCGCTGAAGGACTCGTCCTACCAGACCCAGTACGCGGTTGGCTATTCCTACAGCAAGCTGATCGACTACAAGATCGGCAAAGACGTCCCCTACGGCACCGACCAGCTCGAGGGCGATCTCGCCGAGAAGTGGGAGATGTCCGACGATGGACTGACATGGACTTTCCATCTGCGTAAGGGCGTCAAGTGGCAAAACGTCGCGCCAGTCAACGGCCGCGAGTTCACGTCTAAGGACGTGGCGTGCACGGTTGCCGCCGTCAAGGAGCGCGGTCACCAGAAGGCCGACCTCAGCGCCGTTACATCGGTCGACACGCCGGACGACTACACGGTGGTGTTCAACCTCGACTCGCCGTACCCGGATATGGCTTACAAGCTGGCCGGGCACTATCTCTGGATGTTGCCCTGTGAGGGGACGAGCGGCCAGTTCAATCTTGCCGAGCAAGCGATCGGCACCGGTCCCTTCATCCTGACCGAATGGGTCAAGGACAAAAGCCGAACGTACGTGAAGAATCCGGACTATTACGTCAAGGGCAAGCCATACCTCGACGGCGTTCAATACATCAACATTCCGGACACGGCGGCCTCGGTCGCGGCGTTGCGGACGGGCAAAATCGATGTGGTCGGCACGGTTACCGACATGGACACGGTAAACGCCATCCTGAAGACAAATCCGGACATCTATGTCACAAAGGAAACCACCAGCCCGGCGCTCGTCTACATGAATATGAACGAAGAGCCGTTCCAGAATCTCAAGGTGCGCCAGGCGGTCTCGATGGCTATCGACCGTGAGGGAATGATGAACACGGTCCGGCCCGGCGGCAAGCTCATGGGTCCGATCAGTTCCTACATACCAGGGGCACTGGACGAGAAGGAGCTCAAAGAGCTCCAGCCGTACGACCCGAAGAAGGCGAAGGAACTGCTTGCCGAGGCCGGTTATCCGGACGGGTTTGAGACGACCATGATGACCACCACCGGGTACGGCGAGGTCGTCGTCAACGAGGCGCAGTGGGTGCAGGAGGACCTGGCGAAGATCGGCATCAAGGCCAACATTGATGTCCAGGACTACGCGACGTACTTCACGAAGAGCTGGGCCGGGAAGAACTACAAGATGGGCTACGGACTGCAGACCCCCTGGCTGACCGCCGATGACTTCCTCGTTGCTATGTACTACTCGAAAGGCACCCGTAACTGGTACAACATCAACGATCCGAAGCTCGACACGATGATCATGGATCAGCGCAAGATCATGGATCCGGACAAGCGGATCGCCGAGCTCAAAGACATCCAGAAATACATCATGAAGAACATCATGAACCCGGTGATGCTCTACAACTACAACGCGCTCGTGCTCTACGGGGGCTACATACACGACATCCACCCACAGCCCGAGTACGGCTACCGCCACGTGATGGACATGTGGATGGATGAATCTTCACCCACCCGTCAGGGCAAGTAAGCACGAGGCGGCTCTCCGGGCAGACCACTGTCCGGAGGGCCGCGTTTCGGGCCCCGATGCGCACAAAAGTGTCCCGGTTGATCACGGGCTGGACACAAATGCCTGTGGAAGCAGCGTTTGGTCTGTGTGAGCGTTGACACCTCCGCTCACAAGCGGCTAATCTCCTGAAACGCGATTCTAGTATTCGCCGAAATTGATGAAACGACTATTTCCCGTGATACACCAAATCCAGGTACAGATTTCTACAGAATTGCCGCATAGCAAGAAAAGAAGGCCATCTTTTGGCCATGCCGTCGCGTTGATTGTGTTGGTCGCGGCGTGCAATTGATGCGAATCTGTGTGAAATTCTGCCCGCAGGGGAGGCATGCGTGGATGACGCGCGAGATCCATTAATCGCACTCGACGACGTACACGTCACTTTTAAGACGCTGGCTGGGGAGGTCGAGGCTCTCACCGGGGTTTCGTTTGACATCCACGCCAACGAGACTGTGGCGGTCGTCGGCGAGTCCGGTTCCGGCAAGAGCGTGACGGCGCTAGCCATCATGGGCCTTCTTGATGGCGGCGGCGTGTCGTCCGGCCAGGTCATCAGCGGCGGGCGCAACCTCGCCGCCCTCGGCGAGAAGCAGTTGCGCAAGGTGCGCGGCAGCGAGATCGCGATGATCTTCCAGGATCCAATGACGTGCCTTGACCCGCTCTATACGGTCGGCAACCAGGTTGTTGAGGCGGTCCGGCTGCATACCGACCTGTCCAAGAAAGACGCGACCGCGCGGGCTGTGGAACTCCTGGGCCAGGTCGGCATCCCGGACCCGGACAAGCGGATCAAGTCGTATCCCCACCAGCTGTCCGGTGGCCAGCGCCAACGCGTGATGATCGCGCTCGCCCTCGCATGCAAGCCGCGACTGTTAATCGCGGACGAGCCAACCACCGCCCTGGATGTGACGGTCGAGGCCCAGATCCTGCAACTGTTGCGAGATTTGCAGAAGGAATACCAGATGGCGATCCTGCTCGTCACCCACGACATGGGTGTCGTCGCGGAGATGGCCGACCGGGTGGTCGTCTTCTACGCCGGTCAGGTCGTCGAGCAAGGTCTGGTAAACGAGGTCCTGCGAGATCCACAACATCCTTATACGACGGCGCTCTTCGAGGGAATCCCGACGCCGCACACCGACCGCTCAGAGCCGCTCACGGCGATTCCCGGTGCGGTCCCGAGCTTGCGTGAGCTGCCGTCTGGTTGTCGGTTCAACCCGCGCTGCCGGCTCGCGTTCGACAAGTGCACCAGTGGCGATGTGCCGCTGTTCTTGCTGGACGGTAACCGGCAGAGCCGATGCTGGCTGGCCGAGGGTGATAGTGCCTCACGGCCGGCCGACTTCGCAGTCGGAGCGGAGGCGGCACGATGAGCGCACAGACATCCGGCGACGTCGCTGCAACGGCCCCGGGCGACGAGCGGCCCACGCTGCTCAAGGCCGACAGACTGGTGAAGCATTTCCCGATTCACCGGGGAATTCTGAAGCGGACAGTGGGACAGGTCAAGGCTGTCGATGGGGTCTCGTTCACCGTCGGTCGCGGCGAGACCGTCGGTTTGGTCGGGGAGTCCGGCTGTGGCAAGTCCACGGTCGCCCGAATGGTGACCAGGCTGATCGAGCCGACGAGCGGAAGCATCACGTTTGACGGTGCGGACCTTGTCTCGCTCCCACGCGCCGATCTCAAGGCTTATCGCCGCAAGATCCAGATGGTTTTCCAAGATCCGTTCAGCTCGCTTAACCCACGCATGCGGATCGTTGACTCGGTCGGTGAACCGCTTGTCGCGCACGGCATCGCGTCCGGTCAGGACAAGGTACGTCGGGTGTGCGAACTGTTGGAGATGGTCGGGCTTTCGGCGAAGGACCGCAACAAGTACCCCCACCAGTTCTCGGGCGGCCAGGCGCAGCGCATCGGTATCGCGCGAGCACTGTCGACCGACCCGGACCTCATCGTCTGCGACGAGGCGGTCAGTTCGCTCGACGTATCGGTGCAAGCACAGGTGCTCAACCTGCTGCGTCAGCTGCAAAGGGAGCTGGGGCTTTCCTACCTCTTCATTGCGCACGACCTCAACGTCGTGCGCTACATCTCCGATCGAGTGTTCGTGATGTATCTCGGCCGGATGGTCGAGGTCGGAGACGCCGAGAGCATCATGGCAGCTCCGCAGCACCCTTACACCGAGGCGCTGGTGGGCGCGATCGCCACGCCGTCGGGTGAAGGGGAGGAGCGCCGGATCAGGGCCGTCGCCAAGGGTGAGGTGCCGAGTCCGAGCAACCCGCCCAAGGGTTGCTATTTCCACACCCGCTGTCCGCTGGTGATGGACCGCTGCCGCACCGAGGTGCCGCCGCTTTACAACCTTGGCGATGACAGGTCGTCGGCCTGTTTCTTGCGTGAGAAAGAGGCGGTGTCCTGATGGCTGCATACGCTGTACGTCGTGCGCTGTACGGCATCCTCGTCATCTTCCTCGTCGCGGTGTTCGTGTTCTTCGCGTTGCGCGCGGTGCCCGGTGACGTCGTACGCCTCCAACTGGCCGACTCCCCGGGGGTGACCGAGGCGGACATCGCTAAACGCACCGCCGAGCTCGGGCTGGACAGGCCGCTGTTCACGCAGCTGTTCAGCTTTCTCGGTAATGCTTTCGTCGGTGACTTCGGACGCAGCTTCCAGGACAACCAGAACGTGATGTCGATGATCGGTGAACGGCTGCCGATCACCCTGGAGCTGGGGATCATGGCTCTGCTGATTGGCCTGCTCCTTGGCGTGCCGATCGGGTTGATCTCGTCGCTGCGCCCCAACGGCGCGCTGGATCAGAGCCTCCGCGTGGTGTCCGTCGCCGGCCTGTCGATCCCGAACTTCTGGCTCGGCCTGATGCTGATCACGTACATCGCGTTGATATTTGGCTGGTCGCCGCCGATCAACTACCAGGGCCCGACGCAGGACCTCGGTGCCAACTTCGCGCAGCTCATCTTGCCGGCGATCGCGCTTGGCGCGACGGTGATGGCGAGTATTGCGCGAATGCTCAGATCCTCGCTGCTGGAGGTCATGCAGTCCAATTACGTGCGCACGGTCCGGGCCCGGGGAGCGTCACGATCGAGCGTGCTGCTCAAGCATGCGACCCGCAACTCGATGGTGCCGGTATTCACCGTGATGGGTCTGCAGGTCGGCGCCATCCTCGGCGGCACGGTCATCCTCGAGAAGATTTTCTCGATTCCCGGTATGGGTTCGATGATCTTCGAGGCAGTGCAGATGCGTGATTACCCGGTGATCCTGGGCAGCGTTGTCGTCTATGGTGCGGTCTTCGTGTTCGTCAACATCCTTGTCGACCTGATGTACGGCGTCATCGACCCGCGCGTCCGATTCAAGTAGCGGCTGGAGTCACTATGACCGAAATTTCTACCGCACCCGGCCTTGCCAGCGAGGTAGCCGTCGATGCGCCAGCGGCGGGCCCAGACACTCCGAAGCAACGTAAGGAGGGTCGCTCGCTGGGTCGGTTTATCCGCACTCAGCCGCTGGGTGCGATCGCGTTGCTGTTGATCGCGATCTTCGTCATCGCGGCGATATTCGCGCCGCTGATTGCGCCATTCTCGCCGACCGAGCAGTTCCGGACCCAGTTCAGCAAACCGCCCGGCGGCGACTTCATCATGGGCACCGATCATCTCGGCCGCGACGTGTTTAGCCGGGTGCTGTACGGCGCGCGGACCTCACTGATCATCTCGGTCGTGACGGTCGTTGCCGCGGGCACGATCGGTATCGTGCTGGGCACGGTGTCCGGCTACTTCGGTGGTCGGTGGGTGGACACGGTGTTTCAGCGGGTCATGGACACGCTCATGGCGATTCCCGGTCTGGTGCTGCTGCTGTTCATCGCCGCACTGCTGGGCGCGAGTGTTCGTAACACGATTATTGCTCTGAGCCTGCTGGTGATCCCGGCGTTCAACCGCGTCGCTCGCGGCGAGATGTTGCGCATCCGAGAGGAGCCATATGTCGAGGCGGCGAAGGTCAACGGCTGCTCGACGTTGCGGATATTGGTGAAACACGGTCTGCCGAACCAGGCGGCGCCGCTGATGGTGATCGCCAGCTTGATGTTCGCGATCGTGATCATCGCCGAATCGTCGTTGAGCTTTCTCGGAATCGGTACCCCGCCGCCGACGCCGTCGTGGGGTCTGATGCTCGCTGATGGTCGCCTGTATATGGAAACAGCGCCGTGGATGGTCGTCTATCCCGGTCTGATCCTGACAATCGCCGTGCTGGCCTTCAACCTGCTCGGTGACGCGCTGCGCGACTTTCTCGACCCCAAGCGTTCGCGTTAGCACCTACCCGCGCAACATCGTTACGTGGCAGGCCTTCTGGTGCCCCAAGCGCACAAAGGCGGCTTGTTTGGTTACGGGTCGGACACGAATGGCTGTGGAAGCGCCGTTTGGTTGGTGTGAGCGTTGACACCCCTACGCACAGGGGTTAATCTCCTGAAACGCAATTCTAGTATTCACCGAAATTACTGGTACGAGTATTTCCATAAATGATCAAAACGCAGGCTGGGTCTGCTATGGAATCGCTTCATTGTAGGAGCGCTAGCCATTGTTCGGCCTCGCCGTTGCGTTAGCTTTGTCGATCGCGACGGGTGTCCTATTCGAAATTGCGTAAGGGTTTTGCGCTGCGGGGAGGCGCGCGACTTTCTCGATCCGGTGCATTCGTGCTGAAACCCATGCGCACCACCGATCTGCAGGCCACTTACACCACAGATTAATGAGACCCATCCCTACAACAGGAAGCCCATACCTACAACAAAAGGAAGAGTCACGGTGTTCAAATTCAATTCACGCGCAGTGCGCCTGCTGGGTGTAACGGCGGCATCGCTCTTGTTGACTACTGGGTGTTTTAGCGGTTCCAGTGGCGACAAGAACGATGTAAAGGTGAATCAGCAGAAGGATGCTGGTCCACCTCAAAACGGGGGCGTGTTAAGGATTGCGACGCCGGCTGACCCGCCGTCGTTGGATCCGATCAAGGACCCGTCGTATCAGACGATGTACGCGATCGGCTACTCCTACAGCAAATTGATCGACTACAAGATCGGCAAGGACGTGCCATTCGGCACCGACGAACTCGAGGGAGACCTGGCCGAGAAGTGGGAGATGTCCGACGACGGGCTGACGTGGACCTTCCACTTGCGTAAGGGCGTCAAGTGGCAGAACGTCGCGCCGGTCAGCGGCCGCGAGTTCACCTCTAAGGATGTAGCTTGCACGATCGCTGCGATCAAGGAACGCGGTCATCAAAAGGGTGATGTCAGCGCCGTGACGTCGGTCGACACGCCGGATGACTACACGGTGGTGTTCAACCTCGACAAGCCATATCCAGATATGGCCTACAAGCTGGCTGGCAACAACCTGTGGATGCTGCCGTGCGAGGGCACGTCCGGACAGTTCAACCTGCAGGAGCAGGCGATCGGCACCGGCCCGTTCATCCTCACGGAATGGGCGAAGGACAAGAGCCGCACCTATGTGAAGAACCCTGACTACTACGTCAAGAACAAGCCCTATCTTGACGGTGTCGAATACATCAACATCCCCGATACTGCCGCATCAGTGGCCGCGTTGCGTACCGGCAAGATCGATGTGGTCGGCACGGTGACTGACATGGACACGGTCAACGCGGTCTTGAAGACCAACCCTGACACTTACGTGACCAAAGAGCTCTACTCGCCGGCAATGTTCTACATGAACATGGCCGAGGAACCATTCCAAAATCTCAAGGTGCGCCAGGCAATCTCGATGGCGATCGACCGGGAGGGAATGATGAACACGGTTCGCCCGGGAGGCGCTCTGACCGGGCCGGTCAGTAGCTACGCCGTCGGCGCGCTGAGTCCCGAGGAGGTCAAGAAGCTGCAGCCGTACGACGTGGAGGCCGCGAAGAAGCTACTGACTGAGGCCGGCTATCCGGACGGCTTTGAGACCACGATGATGGTGACGACCGGCTACGGCGAGGTTGTGGTCAACGAGGCTCAGTGGGTCCAGGAGGACCTGGCGAAGATTGGTATTAAGGCCAACATCGACGTCCAGGACTATGGCACGTACATCGGCAAGAGCTGGCCCACGAAAAACTACAAGTCGGGTCAGGGCCTGCAGACGCCGTGGCTGACCGCGGACGACTTCCTGATCAGCATGTACTACTCCAAGGGCACCCGTAACTGGTACAACATCAACGATCCGAAGCTGGACGAGATGATCCTGGACCAGCGCTCGATCATGGATCCCGACAAGCGCAACACCGAGTTGCAAGACATCCAGAAGTACATCATCAAGAACGTCATGAACCCGGTAATGCTCTACAACTACAACGCACTCACGTTGTACGGCGGTTACATTCACGATATTTACCCGCAGCCCGAGTACGGCTACCGGCACGTGATGAACATGTGGATGGACGAGACCTCGCCTACCCGCAAGTAACTGTTTGAACGAAAACCAGAAACTGGTGAGGGGCACGGGAAACCGTGCCCCTCACCTATTTGTCTTCACGGCCGACCTAGTCCCGGCGGTTGGTGACGTCTAGCGAGTCCCGACGGGGATCTCCTCAACGGGGATTTCCGCGACAGGCACTGCCACGTCCTCGACGGTATCGCCAGTGGGTGGCTGGTTCTTAGCGTTGAACCAGGGGCCTTTGAAGAAGACGCTGGCGATACCGAACAGCGCCATGCAGACCGCCGTGACGATGATCCACGCCTGCCAGTTTGCGGCCGCGACGACGAGCGGTGCGACGATAAGCACGGCCACGAGGATCACCTTGATGACGAATGAGAAGAGCCCAAACGCTGTGCCCTGCAGACGCGGATCGATATCTTCGGCGTTTTCCGAGTAGTTGGCCATCCACGGGCTGTACGCCGCCCCCATCGCCGACCCGAGTAGCGCACCGGTGACCATCAGCGTGAGGTTGGAGGTATTCGCATCCCCCATGAGCACGATGAGGAACGTCAGCAGCACGAGCGAAACCACAGTACCGACGATTGAGAAGATACGTCGTAGCTGAATCTTGTCCGACCACCGCCCGAACAGGATGACGGTCCCGAGATCCACGATCCAGAACGCCATCATGATCTGGGAGGCCTCGGCCGGCGTACGGTCAAAGGTTTGTTCGAGCATCGTTTGGCCATAGACGGTCAGCGTCAGATAGAGCACGAGCCAGAACGCGATTCCTACGCAGTGTGCCCAGATGACCTTGTGCGGCAACAGGTCTCTGAATCTAGCCGGCGTGGTTTCGTCCGCTTTGCCCATTGCCTGGAGTTCGGTCTTGAGGATCGTCGCGCGCAGGGTCGGCGAAAGTTCGGCGATGTTGAGGGCGATCGCGATCGAGGCGACGAACGATATGCAACCCATGATGATGAACTGGGAACGCCAGGAGTCGTTGAACAGCGGCAGTGTTGCCGCGGCGATCGCCGCGGCAATGAAGTTGGCCCCGACCGGACCCCAGGTCCAGAAGCCGAAGGCCTGCGCGCGGCCCATGCGCGGCGAGAAGTCGCGTACTAGCGGTGCGGTGCTCGCGATCGCGATGCCGTCGATGAATGCCATGATGATCCGCGCGTAGAGCAGCTGAGTTGGCGAGTGAACGAGGGTCATGGCAAAGCACAGTAGGCTGGTGAGCAACATGAGCGGCACCAGAAGCTTCACCCGTCCGACCTTGTCGGTGAGATGACCGCCGTAGAGTCCGGCAAACGCGCCGACTATCGCAGCGGCTGCCGAGATCGAGCCATACGTCGCCAGGTCCATGTTGAGGTCATGCAACAGCAGCGTGACAATCGGCGCGATCACGCCTTCGTAGGAACAGATCAGACTGGCAAGCACCGCCATTGTCAGGATCTTCATTCGTCGGCCACCCAGTGGGTAGTCATCAAGTTCGCGAACGTACGAGAATTTCATCGTGACCTCTCCGTGGCGCCTTGGGACTGGACGAGATATCAGAACTCCGTTCTAAATTGGTACGTCGCTCGGCACCTGTGTGTCAAGGGTCACGCGCACATCGGCACGGAGTCTGGCCCGTAAAGACAACTCCTGGTCACGCCGGTGCTCGCGGGGAGACTGGCATGATGGGCGCATGGCTATAGGCGAAGACTTGATGGCGCAACCGCCGTCCACGAAGCTGACCGACAACCCCGACGCGGCACGGAGACTTACTGGTGGAGACGATCCGGCAGAGGTGGCCGCGAGCTACCCGACGTACAGCGCTGCTTGGGCGACGCTAGCCGAACGGGCAATTGCTGACGGACGGGTAATCGAGGCGTATGCGTACGCTCGCACCGGCTATCACCGAGGGCTCGATGCGCTGCGGCGTAGCGGATGGAAGGGCTTTGGCGCGGTCCCGTGGAACCACGAGCCCAACCGCGGTGTACTGCGGTGCTTCTTCGTCCTCGCTAACGCGGCACAGCAAATCGGTGAGACCGAGGAGTACGACCGGCTCATTCAACTGCTGAACGACAGCGATCCGGAGGCTTTGGCCGCGCTGCAAGCGAAATAGCGGCTTCGTGGGGGATCAGAAGCGACGGCGGAGCCGGAACGGATTGCGATCCGGGCCGGGGATCTGCGGCTCATAGGGGAGTGGGATTGTCGCTCCCCGCAGGAGCCAGTGCGCTCGATCGTCGACGTACCAGGTGCGCTTGGTGAGCGTCTTGTCCAGGTCGATCCCGTCGATCTCGACATGCACTTCGTCGCAGGCGATTTGTACGGCGCGCCCGAGGGTTCGTTTGGTCGAACCACGACCCGGCGGTACGACGGACGCCCGTACGCCGAGGCCGCTGTTGCCGTAGTCCGGTACGACGCGCAGCGCGCCGATCTTGCCGTTCGCGATCATGGCGTCATCGTGGAATGCCTGTGCGCCAAACGGTTTCAGGGTCGGCGTACGTGTCAGTTCGCCGCTGTGCAGGAGTACGCCGCCGATGTCGTCCCGAGCCAATGCGAGCCGAACGGGTGGATCACCGAGCGCGTGGCTGACGGCGTCGGGCCCTGTGTCGAGGTCGAGTAGCCGGCAGAACATTGCCGTCTCCTCATCACTGTTTGCGCCGGCCACGAAAGCGACCGGCACCTCGCTGGCGCGCCCCGATCGGTGTAGGCCCTCGATGACGCGATGAAGAGTCTGCAGCGATCCATGGACGGCGATTCCGTCGTCCCCGGCTGCCCGAACGGTACGGCGTACCTCGTCGCGTTGCGGCGTACCGGACCAATGCGTGACCTCGGTGACGAGCCCGGCCCAGACTGCTGAGTCGGCAGTCTCGTCGGCAATGACTAGCGGCAACGCGCACCTCTCAATTCAGCAACGAACTGTTTCCGGTCGAGCCTAGTGAGGGCTCTGGTCTACTCTGTACGGGGCGGCCAGGCCGCCGTTTTCAGTTTGGTGACACGATCGAACGACGATTCCGCAACGACGATATTGGGGTGCTGAATGCCTGCAATTGTGCTCATAGGCGCGCAGTGGGGCGACGAAGGTAAGGGCAAGGCGACTGATCTGCTTGGTGGCAAGGTCAAGTATGTCGTGCGCTATCAGGGTGGCAACAATGCCGGCCACACTGTCGTAACCCCTGACGGCGAGAAGTTCGCGTTGCACCTCATTCCATCGGGCATCTTGACCCCCGGATGTACGCCGGTCATCGGTAACGGTGTTGTCGTCGATCCGCACGTGCTCGTCGATGAGATGGCGGGGCTGGCCGCACGCGGCGTCGACGTCGCGCAGATCAAGCTCTCCGCCGATGCGCACCTGATCATGCCGTATCACGTAGCGATGGACAAAGTGTCCGAGCGTTACCTGGGCAACGCGAAGATCGGTACGACGGGGCGTGGGATCGGGCCGTGCTACCAGGACAAGATCGCACGGATCGGCGTACGCGTGCAGGATCTGCTCGACCCGAGCATCCTGGCGCAGAAGGTCGAGGCCGCGATCGAGCTGAAGAATCAGATCCTGGTCAAGATCTACAACCGCAAGGCGCTGGACCCGCAGCAGGTCATCGACGAGACCCTCGAGGTCGGCGAGAAGCTCAAGCCCCTCATCGCGGACACGCGGCTGATGCTCAACGTCGCACACGAGAGCGGCGAGCTCATTTTGCTCGAAGGTTCGCAGGGCACCTTGCTGGATGTCGACCATGGCACCTATCCGTTTGTGACGTCATCCTCGCCGACGGCGGGCGGCGCGGCCTCCGGCAGCGGCCTTGGCCCTAACCGGATCGACACGATCATCGGCATCCTCAAGGCCTACACGACTCGCGTGGGCTCCGGACCATTCCCGACCGAGCTCTTCGACGACAAGGGTGAGTACCTACGCAAACAGGGCGGCGAGTACGGCGTCACCACCGGGCGCACTCGCCGCTGCGGCTGGTTCGACGCGGTGATCGCCCGATACGCCGCGCGGGTCAACGGCATCACCGACTTCTTCCTGACGAAGCTCGACGTGCTGTCTGGACTCGACACCGTGCCGATCTGCGTCGGTTACGACATCGATGGCAAGCGGTACGACGACATGCCGATGACGCAGACCGATTTCCACCACGCGAAGCCGATCTACGAAGAGATGCCCGGCTGGTTCGAGGACATCACGCACTGCCGCACCTTCGGGGAGTTGCCGCAGGCCGCGCAGGACTACGTCAACCGTCTCGAGGAGCTTTCCGGAGCGCAGGTCAGCGTGATCGGCGTCGGCCCGGGCCGCGAAGAAAACGTCGTGGTGCGCGATCTAGCCTGATCGCCGGGCGCTCGCGGCGGCAGGCGACGGTCAATTGGGCTGGTAGCGGTTGCCGACCGGATCTGGATGCTGACGTTCGTACGAACGTCGCGCGAGGTCGGACTCGATCGCATGGGCGGTCAGCTGAAGCTTAGGCAACATCTTCTGGACAAGCGCTTCCGCGGAGACCCTCCGCGAGCGCGCCGACAGGGTAATCGCGGCGGTCGGGGTGTCGGAGGCCTGATAGATCGGCATCGCGATCGCGCTGATTCCCATCCGGAACTCTTCGTCGACCACGCTGTAACCGGCTCGGCGTACGGCGCGGATCGCGTCGAGGATCTCTGACTTATTGACGTTCGTGTGCTTCGTCAGCTTGGGAATCTCGGCGTTCCGCAGCCATCCGATCAGGTCATCCTCGCTCAGCCCGGCCAGCAGGCAGCGGCCGGCCGCCGAGGAGTTGGCGTGCAGCCGACTGCCGATCGACGTTGAGACGAGGCCGCTGCGTCCCGGCCGGCTTTGTGCAACGACGACGGCGTCCCCTTCGTCCAGGATGCACAGGCTGACCGCCTCGCCGATCTCGGTCGAAAGCGCTCGCATATGCGGCTCGGCAAGTTCGGGCAGGGTCAGCATCGAGAGGTAGGCGCGTCCGATATTGAGCACCGCTGGGCGCAGCGAGAACTGATCGCCGTCGCGAGCGACGTACCCAAGGTCGACGAGGGTCAGCAGAAACCTGCGCGCCGAGGCCCGTGTGAGCCCTGTCGCGGCCGCGACGCTGCTCAACGTTCGCTGTTGGTGGTCGGCGTCGAAGCAGCCGAGCACCGTTAGTCCTCTGGCGAGCGACTGCACATAGTGCCGCCGCGAGTCTGCCTCCTCCGTCACGTCCCTTGCCCGGCGAGATGGGTGAGCAGGAGCGTGTTGACAGTGTCCGGTTGTTCGACGTTGGCCAGGTGCGCTGCTTGCGGCACGATCTCCAGCTGCGCGCCCGGCACCCGTTCGGCGATGAAACGCAGGGCCTCGGGAGTGGTGGATGGGTCATCCGCGCCGGCGATGGCAAGGGTCGGCGCGGAGATGGTCCGGATCTCCTCACGCAGGTCGGCGCCGCCGAGCGCCTCGCAGCTGCCGGCGTACCCCTCGGCCGGTGTCGCCCGCACCATCGCGAGGTACGGCGCGACCGAGTCCGGATCGGTGGCGCGCAGGTCGTCGGTGAACCATCGGTCGAGGACGGACTCGGAGACCGCGGCGACTCCGTGTGCTCGGACCGTCGCGGCCCGCTCGCGCCATGACTCCTCGGTGGGGAAGTGCGCGGCCGTGCACATGAGCACGAGTCGGTGCAACCGGTCCGGCGCGTGTACGCCGAGCCACATGCCGATGATCCCGCCCATCGACAGCCCGACGAATGACGTCTTGTCAATCGCGAGACTATCCATGAGTCGCAGGACGTTTTGCCCGAGTTGGTCGAGCGTATAAGGCCCGGCCGGTACGTCGGACTGACCGTGGCCGAGGTGGTCGAAACGTACGACGCGGAACTGCGCACCGAGGGCGTCGACCTGCGGATCCCACATCGCGCGGGTGGTGCCGAGAGAGCTGCTCAGCACCACCGGCGGACCGGCGGGATTTCCTTCGTCGGTGAACGCGAGGGGTTGTTCCAGGTTGGTGTCGGTCATCACCCGAGAGTAATACCTAGACGGGCCGACGTCCTACCACTCGCGGACGAGTACCAGGTCGTTGATGGCCGCGGCGGCGATGTCGGGGAAGTCGCAGAAAATGCCGTCGACTCCGCAGTCGAGGACCGTGCGGATCTCGGCGGCCAGATCGCCGTACTCTTCGTTGGCCTCTCCGGAACGGTGCGCGGGTTCAAGAAAGCAGTTCTCGGCACGAAACGTCCACGGATGCACTTGGAGTCCGAGTGCATGCGCTTCGGTTACGAGCGCGGCATCCACAACCCGCTTGTCCGGGCCGATGCCGTCGGCGTACGACGCGATCCCTGCCAGACCGGCTGCGGTGAGCATCTCCGGGTAGCTCGTGAGGCTGTGATCGGCAGCGCGACCTTCGTGTTTGAGCAGCTGGATCAGCGGTACGTCGGTGATCTGTCGCAGCGCTCGCAGATTGCTGACTTCGAAGGACTGGATGAAGATCGGCGCGCCGCGGTGGTTGAGACGGCGCGAGTCAAGTGCGCCGAGGAGGGCCGGCTCGAGCGGCAGGCCAAGAGCGCGGAAGTACGTCGGGTGCTTCGTCTCGGGGTAGACACCTATCTTTCGGTGCGGGGTCGAGAACCGGCCAGCGAGATCAAGGATCTCCTCGAGGCTGGGCACCAGGAAATCCCCGTTATACAAGGCATTTGTCCGCCGCAGCTCCGGTAGTCTCTCGACGGCGCGCAAGGTGCGTAGCTCGGCGAAGGTGAAGTCTTCGGTAAACCAGCCGGTCTGTTCGATGCCGTCGATGACCTTGGTCGCATGCCGGGCGGCGAACTCTGGATGGTCTGCAACGTCGGTCGTTTGGGCGATGTTGCTCTCGTGGCGGGCCACCAGCACGCCGTCCGAGGTGGACACCAGGTCCGGTTCGATGAAGTCTGCGCCCAAGGCAATTGCGAGCTGGTACGCCGCGAGCGTGTGCTCGGGTCGGTAGCCGGAGGCCCCGCGGTGGGCGATCACGTATGGCCGTCGCGGACCGGGAAGGCCAGGCGGCGCAGATAGGCGTGTTGGGGACATTGCGTCTGGGGTCGCGTCGAACAGGTCCACAACTCAAGTGTGAGGGCGGAAAGTCGAAGATGCTCGTCCGGCGCGCGAAATCGAGGCGAATTGTTGGCGTGAATCACATGTCCGATGACCGCGCCCGTGCGGTCATCGAGCCACTGGACGTGGTCAGTAGGGTGTGCCCTGGAAGTTTGGTTAACGCTCACGGTAGGAGCTAGGCGTGCAGGTACTCATCATCGGCGCAGGTGCGCGTGAACACGCCATCGCTGCGGCGCTTCAGCGTGATCCGGGTGTCACATCGCTTGCGTGTGCGCCCGGAAACGCCGGTATAGCCGCGATCTGCGAGGTTCATCCGCTCGACGTGTCGGATGCGGATGCCGTGGCGGCGCTTGCCCAACAGCTCGGCGCCGACCTGGTCGTGGTCGGCCCGGAAGTACCTCTCGTTGCCGGTGCAGCCGATGCCGTTCGCGCCCTTGGCATCGACTGTTTCGGCCCCTCGGCCGCAGCGGCGCACTTGGAAGGCTCTAAAACGTTCGCCAAGGAAGTCATGGCATCGGCGGGAATCCCTACCGCGCGGGCGTTTTCGTGTACGACGCTGCCCGAAGTGGAGCGTGCGTTGGATGAGTTCGGGCCGACGTACGTTGTGAAGGACGATGGCCTCGCCGCCGGCAAGGGAGTCGTCGTTACCGATGACCGGGATGCCGCGGTGCGGCACGCGACTGGGTGTCTTGAGGCCGGGTCTGCTGTGGTCATCGAGGAGTTCTTGGACGGGCCCGAGGTATCGCTGTTCTGCATCACCGACGGCGAGACCGTCGTACCGCTGATCCCGGCGCAGGACTTCAAGCGAGTCGGCGACAACGACGAAGGACCCAACACCGGCGGTATGGGTGCCTACGCGCCGCTGCCGTGGGCGCCGCCGACATTGGTCGACGAGGTCGTCCGCGACATCGCGCTACCTGCCGTGCAGGAGATGGCGCGTCGGGGTACGCCGTACTCCGGGGTGCTGTACGTCGGCCTCGCTCTCACCAGCAAGGGGACGGGGGTGGTCGAGTTCAACGCGCGGTTCGGCGATCCGGAGACGCAGTCCGTGCTCGCGCTGCTGCAGTCTCCGTTCGGCGTGTTGTTGCGCGCGGCCAGCAGGGGAGAACTCGAAGCGCTACCGCCGCTTCAGTGGGCGGCCGGTGCCGCGGTCACCGTCGTACTTGCCGCGGCGGGATATCCAGCGAGCCCGCGCACGGGCGACCCGATCGACATACCAGCCACGCTGACGGATCGGGCGATGATCCTGCATGCCGGCACGAAGACGGTCGATGGCGCGATCGTGTCGTCCGGTGGACGGGTGCTCAGCGTGGTCGGTCTCGGGGCGGACCTCAGCGAGGCGCGGGCGGCGGCGTACGAGCAGATCGCGAGGATCCGACTCGACGGAAGCCACTACCGCACCGACATAGCCCTCAAGGCGACGTCGGAGGCGTAAACCGGAACGATTCGATGACGTGGTCGAGCTCCGGTTTGAGCGCGTCGCTGTCCCGCGCCGACCACGTCAAGGTCAGCTGAGGTACGACGCGCGACCGCACGTCCTCGCAAGGTTCGGCGATGAAGACGAACGCGTAGTCCATCTCCTCACCGGTGCTGTCGTCGACCGCGATCCGGATCGCCTGTGACGAACCGTTTTCTTGGTGGTCCACGGCCTGCGTAATTGTCAGATGCGGGTTTTCGACCACCGCGTGCCCAATGAACTGATCGGCCACGTTGGTAGCGGTGAGATGGCCGGAGTAGCTCTTACTCTCCAGCCGAAGCAGCGCATCTTTCTCGAGGTCGTCGCCGACCCGCACCGCCTCAGTCACCGAGTCGCCCAAGGCGTCGATCGGTATCCACGACGTGGGCAGGCTCAGCTTGAACTGTGACTCGACCATCTGCCCTCCCGCCGCGTCTTGGATCATGTCTTGGGTCCTTCCTACTTAGTTTTCGCGCGAAGCGCTACTTCTGTGCCGAACCTGTGCCCGCACCGTCATCCGGATCGCCGGTGAGATCGTCGCGACCGGCGTCCGCATCGATCGCCGCCTGTGCGCCTATTGGTTCGTCGTACTTGCCGCGCAGCTGCTTGATCGCCGCGTTGAGGGTCGCCGCGATCGGCACCGCAAGCAGGGCGCCGGTGATCCCGATCAGCATCCCGCCGGTCGCGATGGCCAACACGATTGCTAGCGGATGCATCTTGACCGCACGCCCCATGAGTAGCGGCTGCAGCAGGTGCCCCTCGAGCTGCTGGACCACGATCACACCGGCCAGCACGATGATCGCGCCAACCGGGCCGACCGCCACCAGTGCGACGAGCGTCGCGACGATCCCGCTGATGGTCGCGCCGATCAACGGAATGAACGAGGTCAAAAAGACCAAGGCCGCGAGTGGAATCACCAGCGGTACGCCGACGATCGCGATGACGATGCCGATTCCGACCGCGTCGACGAACGCGACGAGCACCGTGGCCTTGACATAACCGCCCAGGGTCATCCAGGCGCGGTCGCCGGCCGCATCCAGGTGCGGCCGCGCGGGCTCAGGGGCGAGGCCGAGCAGCCAGTTCCAGATCCGGCGTCCATCGCGCAGGAAGAAGAACAGCGTGAACATCGCAATCGCGAGGCCGGCGAGCACGTGCCCGGCCGAGGTGGCGGTGCTCAGCGCACCCGAGGTGATCGTGGAGTGGTTGTCCTTGATCCAGTTCTCCGCCGATTGGACCGTGCTGTTGATCTGGTTGTCCGAGACGCCGATGCTGTGGACCCAGTCACGGATCTTGGTCAGCCCCCCGGACGCGCGGTTGGCGAGGTCCCCGGCACCCGCGACGAACTGCTGGACAACGGCAGTGAGGATTCCCAGGACGAGGACTATTCCGGTCACAAAAACCAGCGGGGAGGCAAACTTCGCCTTCATCCCCTTGCGCACAAGGAAGTCTTTGACCGGATTGAGCAGCGCCGCCAGCAGGAGCGCGATGGCGATCGGAATCGTGACCTGCGAGAGCGTGGCGATCACGAAGCCGACGACGAGCAATCCGGCGACGATGACCAGGAAACGCCAGGACCACGCGGCCCCGACGCGCATCGTCGGGGAAACGACGTCAGACTCGACCGACGGCCAAGGACCGTGGATTTTCTTGTTTGTCGCGGATGGGTTATCGGGTTCGGCCACGTTTCTCTCACTTAAATTTGGCGATCTTCGTCTGCTCGGGCCGCGCTGCTGGACCGCTGAGCAATCAACCTATGCGATCGGGGGCCACAGCGACGGCAAGCGCGCAAAATTTGCGCGACCGGTCACTTTATTGCCGCCAGTGGCCAGCGACGTACGGGCTAGGGAAGAATGGCCGTTGGCTGACATCGCGAACTGACAGGAGCACATCCGTGATCGAGCGTTACACCCTGCCCGAAATGGGGCGCATCTGGAGCGATGCGCACAAGTATGAGGTGTGGTGCAGGGTCGAAGTAGAAGTGCTCGCCGCGCATGCCGCCGCCGGCACGGTGCCCGCGGACTGTGTCGAACCGGTGCGCAACGCCGTACCGCCCACCGCCAAGGCCGTGGACGACATCGAGCAGGTTACCCAGCACGATGTCATCGCGTTTTTGTCCGCGTGGGCCGATAACACAACCCCGCGAGAGGCCGCGGCGTACGTCCACTTCGGGATGACCAGCTCGGACCTGCTCGACACCGCGCTGGCCGTCGTACTCACCGAGGCCACCGACGAAATCCTCGCCAAGACCGACAAGCTGATCGGCATCCTGCGCGACCACGGGCTCGAGCACCGCGACGCGATCAAGGTCGGCCGCACCCACGGCATCCACGCCGAACCGGACACCTGGGGCCATCGGGTCGCCGACATCACGTTTGCACTGGCCCGTTCGCGCGACCGGCTCAAGGCCGCGCGCGAGTCGGTCGGCGTGGTCGCTATCTCTGGGGCGGTCGGCACGTATTCCAACATCGACCCGGCGATCGAGACGCAGGTCGCGGACAGTCTCGGGCTGAAACCCGCGCCGGTGTCCACCCAGGTCATCATCCGCGACGGCATCAGCGAATGGGTCAACGCCCTGGCGATCATCGCGACCGTGCTGGAGGCGTTCGCGTTGGAGGTGCGGCACGGGCAGCGCACCGAGGTCCGCGAGCTGCAGGAGCCTTTCGGTAAGGGCCAAAAAGGCTCCTCCGCGATGCCGCACAAGAAGAATCCCATCATCTCCGAACGGCTGGCCGGTCTCGCCCGCCTTGTCCGCGGCTACATGACGCCGGTGATGGAGGGCATCCCGCTGTGGCACGAACGCGATATTTCGCACTCGTCGGTCGAGCGGATCGCGCTGCCGGACGCGTCGATCGCGGTCGACTACATGCTGCACATCGCGACCCGCCTGGCCTCCGGGCTGATTGTCAACCGGGATCGGATGCGCGAAAACCTCGAGTCGTCCGGTGGGCTGATCTACACCTCCGCCGTACTCCTCGAGTTGGTCGAGGCGGGGCTGTCCCGCGAGGACTCGTACGCGCTTGTGCAGGGGGCGGCGATGGAGACCTGGAACTCCGGTACGCCGTTCCGTGAGACGTTGCGCGCTGCCGCCGACGCCGCCGGTCAGAAGCTTGACGAGCAACGTCTCGACGAGGTCTGCGACCCGGCCCGGTACGTCGAACGACTGGCGCCGACCTTCGACCGGCTCGCGAAACTGGTCTAGCTGATGGCATCCGTCGCGCGCCTGTTCCACTACCCGGTGAAGTCCTGCCGTCGGGTGGAAGTGCAGACCGCCGCCGTCGGGGCGCAGGGGATCTATCGCGACCGCGAATACATGGTCACCGGCGCGAACGGCGTGCTGATCAGCCAGCGCGAACAACCGCGGCTGGCGCTGATCGACCCGGCCGAGCTCATCGCGCTCGCCGATCCGCTCGATGATGTCCGGCGTACGGTCACCGTCCACGCATGGACCGGCGACGGGGTCGACCAAGGCGACGCGGCCGCTGACTACCTGCGCGACGCGCTGGGCGTGGATGCGCGGCTGGTCCGCTTTCCCTCGTCGTACGAACGGCGTACCGGTCGCGGCGACGGCACGGTGCGGTACGCCGACGGCTACCCGCTGCTGGTCGTGTCGGAGGAGTCGCTCGGCGCGCTCAACGACCGGCTCGACGAGGACGTCGTGATCGAACGGTTCCGGCCGAGCATCGTCCTGTCCGGTGTCGATCGACCGTTCGCCGAGGACGACGTCGCGACCTTGCGCATCGGCGCGGTCACGATCGAGCTGATCAAGGCCTGCGGACGCTGCACCGTGATCACCGTCGACCAGGACACCGCGGATACCGGCCGCGAACCGCTCAAGGAACTCGGCAAGTTCCGGGTCCTGCCGCGCGAGGACCGTGGCCAGGACATTGGCTTCGGGATGAACGCCATCGCCCGCACGTTCGGCGAGATCTCGGTCGGGGACACCGCCGAGGTCACGTACGCCGACGTACCGTACGTCGAGCGCATGCTCGCCGCGAAAGGATCGGCCAATGGCTGAGCTGGATCTCAAGCTGGACCTCAAGCACCTGGCCTCGGGCAAGGTGCGTGACATCTACGAAGTCGACGCGGACCATCTGCTGTTCGTGACCAGCGACCGCATTTCGGCGTACGACTTCGTGCTCGAGACGCCGATCCCGGACAAAGGCGCCGTACTGACTGCGCTGTCCGCCTGGTGGTTCGAGCAGCTCGGCGCGATCGTCGATCATCACCTGGTCGCCGTCGACGATCCGCGCATTCCGCCCGCCGTACACGGCCGGGCCATGCTCGTACGCCGACTCGACATGGTTCCGGTCGAATGTGTCGCCCGCGGCTATCTCGCCGGATCCGGGCTCAAGGAGTACGACGCGAGCAAGACCGTCTGCGGCATCGACCTCCCGGACGGTCTCGTCGACGGTGCGAAGCTACCCGAGCCGATCTTCACCCCGGCCACGAAGGCCGAGCTCGGCGACCACGACGAAAACGTCACCTTCGAGCAGGTGGCCGCCGTACACGGTGACGAGCTCGCCGACCGGCTGCGCACGACCACGCTGAGCATCTACTCGCTCGGGCGTGATATCGCCCGGGACCGCGGCATCATCGTCGCGGACACGAAGTTCGAGTTCGGCCTCGACGCCTCCGGCGCGCTCGTGCTCGCCGACGAGGTCCTGACGCCGGACTCCTCACGCTTCTGGCCGGCCGACGAGTGGGAGCCGGGGCACGCGCAGCCGTCGTACGACAAGCAGTTCGTGCGCGACTGGCTCACCGGGGAGTCCGGCTGGGACCGGGTGAGCACCCCGCCGCCGCTGCCGGCAGCCGTCGTCGAGGCGACCCGGGACAAGTACGTCGAGGCCTACACCCGGATCACCGGTCTCAACTTCGAGGACTGGTTGGCCCGCTGACCGGGGCCCCGCCCATCCAGGGGCCGCTGCGCGCTCTCAACCGCTGGTCGCCCACGTGAGCGCTATCCCAGCGCGAACTCGGTCGCAAACTGGCGTCAATCGCGATGCATAGTCTGCCGGTGACTGGGTACTATTCCCGGACACACTCGACTTGAGGAGCGTAAATGGCAATCCTGTTGTGGATCCTCGCTGTGATTCTGGTGGTTTCCGGAATCTTCGCGATTTTCCGGAAGCAAATGCTGTGGGGGATCGTCCTGATCGTCGTCGGTCTGCTCGTCGGACCAGGCGGCGTGAGCATCTTCACCTGACATAAGTAGCAAGCAAAAGGCGGCGCCGGCATTGTCCGGCGCCGCCTTTTGCCGTCCAAGCCCGGACTGGCTGAGGTCGATGATGCAGATGCCCGATCCAGGCACGAGTTTTGCGATTTCGGGCGCTTGAATCGGACATATGTGTCATTCGATTTTCGCATTTCGGTTGCCGAGCGTCGGCAAACGTGGTTGCGTGAGAGATCGGTGGTCGAGCAGTCGTGCCGCTGGCAACGTCTTCCCTTGAGGGTGGGTGTCACTATGACTGCATCTGTCTTGTCCGTTTGTTCCACGAAGCACGAAGCGCGCGATTCCGCAGGCCACACTGTCCATCGCGATCGTGGCCGCCACGAGCAAACCCGCCTGCTGTTCGATGAACTGGCCGGCAACAAAAACGCGGCAGGCAGCGCGGCTATCAGGCGGCGCATCATCGAGGTCAATATGCCGGTGGCGGCCGCCATCGCCGGCCGGTACGCCGGCCGCGGCGAGAATCAGGACGATCTGCGGCAGGTCGCATACGTCGGCCTCAGCAAGGCCGTCGCGGGGTTCGACAGCGCCTTGCGCAAGGATTTCCTGAGTTACGCCGTACCCACGATCTCCGGGGAGCTCAAGAAGCATTTCCGCGACCATTGCTGGACCGTCCGGCCGCCTAGGCGCATCCAGGAGCTGCAGAGTCAAATTTCCGGCGCGCGTGACCGTCTGACGCAGACGCTCGGTCATACGCCGTCGCTCACCGAGCTGGCGACCGAACTCGGCGTCGATGAGGACGAGATCGACGAGGCGCTGTCTGCGGACGGCTGTTTCTCGCCGTCATCTCTTGATGCTCCCGTTGGTGAGGAGTCGGCGACCTCGGTCGGTGACCTGATCGGTGACTACGACGGCGAGTTCGAACGACGCGAACGCAGCATGGTCCTAGAGGAGCTACTGCACGGTCTCGCCACCCGAGACCGCGACATCTTGACCTTCCGGTACGTCGATGACTGGACGCAAGATCGGATCGCGGCACGGCTCGGGGTTACCCAGATGCAAGTGTCCCGATTGTTGAAGCGGATCCTGCAGGATCTCAGCACCCGCGCGGCCGCGTGACGCCGGACGATCCGTGACTCCGTCGCGCCGCGTTGGCGCCTCGCGCATCGTCGTCACGGCTCAATCGCGCGCATGTGCCGTTTCGCAGCAGTCGCCGCCGGGTGGTGCTGCGCACTGGCACATTTGTAGCGGGATGTCGCGGGCGCCCGCTTGAACGGAAGCGAAATCCGGACGCAAGTGGCGGATGGCGACGCAAGTTTTCACGGAACGGTCTCTTAGGGGTGAGTCGGTGCGGGAAATCGGGGGAAGTGCCCGCACCGACTCACGTCCTGGTGGCCCATCTTCTGGGCGGCAGCGGATGGCACGCATGTGCCAACTGTCGTTACGAAACGTGCGGTCTGCGGACTTGTCGGCTTACGGTCGCGCGGTGCACAGCGCCATCCCAAATCGAGCGCCTTGACCCGGTCGACGCCGAGCCGATCGAGGCTGATTGTCGCGGCGCTTGGACGGCGGCAGCGATAGTTGCGTGGGCGGAACTCACGGGCACGAGTGTGCTCGGTGAATCCACCAGATTGTCAGTTTCATGACGTCCCCCCTGTAGCGTCCATCGGACCGCCCCAAAAGGAGCCAATCCGGTCGTGCGGCCACCCCCCGGTAACCGACGCTGTGAGTGAGATTACACGCTTTAACTCCGATGTCCTACGGCAGTAGCGAAAAATCGAGACAACGAAAGTTGGCCGTTATGTTTGATCATTCGAGCGTCGTACCGGCGTCGTTAGTCGACACCTTCAGTTGGCATGAGCGACCTGGGGCGATTACCCGGCTGATGCCGCCATGGCAGCCGGTGCGGGTGGTCTCGGAGGCGACCAGCCTGCGCGACGGTACGGCGATCCTGCGCCTGCCCGGCCGGCTGCGTTGGGAAGCGCGCCACCAGCCAGGCGGGTTTGAACCGCCGTACCGTTTCGTCGACGAGCTCGCGAACTTCCCGCTGCGACGTGCGCTGCCATGGCGGCACACCCACCGATTCGAGGCGGTCGACGACTCGCACACGCGCGTCATCGATGAGGTGTCCACGCGGGTCCCTGATTCGGCGCTTCGACAGATGTTCGGATACCGACATCGCCAACTAGCGGGCGACCTCGCCGCCCACGGCTGGGCCGGCGACCTCATGCCGCGGCCGCTGCGGATCGCTATCACCGGTTCTTCGGGGCTTGTCGGTACGGCGCTATGCGCGTTTCTGACGACAGGCGGTCACGACGTGGTCCGGCTGGTCCGGCGTACGCCGCACGGGCCGGGGGAGCGCCGCTGGGAACCACTGCACCCGGACTCGGACTTGCTCGATGGAGTCGACGCGGTGGTCCATCTTGCCGGTGCCTCGATCGCCGGACGGTTCACCGCGGAGCACAAACGTGCCATCCAAGACAGCCGGATCAGCCCCACCCGGCGACTCGCGGAGGTTGCGGCCCGCGCAGGGCGGCCGATTCGGTTTATCAGCGCGTCGGCGATCGGCTACTACGGCGCCGACAATGGCGACGGGCTACTCACCGAGGAGAGCGACCAAGGTGACGGGTTCCTGGCCGACGTGGTCGGTGACTGGGAGGCGGCAACGGACCCCGCCCGCGACGCCGGGCAGCACGTCAGCGTCGTACGCACCGGCATCGTGCAGGCGCGCAACGGTGGCACCCTCAAGCTGATGTACCCGCTGTACGCCGCGGGCCTCGGCGGTCGGCTCGGGGACGGCAGGCAGTGGACCTCGTGGATCGGGATCGATGACCTCGTGGATGTGTATTACCGGGCGCTGGTCGACGATCGGCTCTCCGGGCCGATCAACGCGGTCGCGCCCGAACCGGTGCGCAACGCCGAGTACGCCGCCATGCTGGGCCGGGTGCTGCGCCGGCCCGCGATCCTGCCGACGCCGAGTTTCGGGCCGCGACTGATCCTCGGCGACGAGGGCGTGCGCGAACTGGTCGAGGCAAGTCAACGGGTGGAGCCCGCGAAGCTCAAGTCCGCCGGTCACCGCTTCCGTCATCCACGGTTAGAGGAGGTATTGCGCCATCAACTTGGCCGTTATTGAGCCGTACGACGCGATACGATTACGTCACACGCGCATGCAGTTACGCTGCTCGCCCGGCGATTGGAATCAACATGAGTTTCTTCGGAGAGCTCAAGAGCAAGGTCGAAGAGGTCGTCGGCAAGGTCGAGCGCACGGTCGGCGGCGCCGTCGGTGACAAGGCGATGGAATTCGGCGGTGAGGCGCATTACGAGCACGGTGAAGCACTGCTTGAGAAGGAAGAGAACGGCGACGCGCCCGACGACAGCGCGGGTGCTCCGGCCAAGTAAGCCGGCGAACGGAAGTACGCGGATCGCCCGAGATCACACCTCATGCCTGAGGTGATCATCAGCGGGGGCGGTCCGACGGGCATGATGCTGGCGAGCGAGTTGCGGCTGCACGATGTCGACGTGCTGGTGCTGGAGAAGGACGCGGAGCCGAGCAGGCTGGTCCGTTCGTTGGGCTTGCATCCGCGCAGCATCGAGATCATGGATCAGCGCGGGCTGCTAGACCGGTTCCTCGCGCACGGTCAGCAGTATCCGGACGGAGTCCGCCGCTTCGCCGGCATAGAAAGTTCACCCTCGGTGACCCTGGACACCGCGCACGGTTACATCCTCGGCATCCCCCAGCCGGTAACCGACCGCCTGCTGACCGAGCGTGCCATTGAGCTCGGCGCCCAGATCCGCCGCGGCCACGAGGTGACGGGCGTCCAGCAGGACGGCGACGGAGTCACGGTCGAGCTAGCCGACGGAGCACTGTTGCGCTCTCGCTGGCTGGTCGGTTGCGACGGCGGTCGCAGCCTGGTGCGCAGGCTGCTTGGCATCGGGTTCCCCGGCGCGCCCGCTCAGACTGAATGGATTCTCGGCGAGATGGAAGTGACGATGCCGGCCGAGGAGTTGACCGCGGTGGCGGAGGAGGTCCGCAAGACACATAAGGGCTTCGGGATCGGACCCGCAGGTGACGGGTTACACCGCGCCGTCGTACCGGCCGCCACCGTAGCCGAGGACCGCGTCACCCCGCCGACCTTCGAGGAGTTCCGCACTCAGTTGCGGGCCTACACGGGCACCGACTTTGGCGCGCACTCACCGCGCTCGCTGTCCCGGTTCACCGACGCGACGCGGCTGGCCGACCGATACCGCTCGGGCAGAGTGTTCCTCGCCGGCGACGCGGCGCACGTCCATCCGCCGCTGGGCGGCCAAGGGCTCAACCTCGGCATCCAGGATGCCTTCAACCTCGGCTGGAAGCTCGCCGCTGAGGTGAACGGCCGGGCACCGGACGGCCTGCTGGACTCGTATCATGCCGAGCGCCACCCGGTCGCCGACGACGTACTGACCATTACCCGCGTCCAGTCGCAACTGATATCGCCCGATCCCGGTCCCCAAGCGGTCCGCCGGCTCCTCACCGAGCTGATGGACTTCGAGGACGTGAGCCGGTTCCTGATCGAACGGGTCGCCGGTATCGGTATCCGTTACGACTTCGGCGACGGCCACGAGCTGGTCGGCAAGCGGCTGCGGGACATCCACTTGTCGCGAGGCCGTCTCTACGAGCTGATGCACCGTGGCCAGGGGTTGCTGCTGGACCGGGCAGGCGAGCTCACGGTCGAGGGATGGGCCGATCGGGTCGATCACGTCGTCGACGTCAGCGAGGAGCTACACGTGCCCGCCGTGCTGCTGCGCCCGGACGGCCACGTGGCCTGGATCGGCGATGACCAGCAGGGCTTACAGAGTCATTTGGCGATGTGGTTTGGCCCCGCCGCGTCCGGGGCGTGATCGCCGCTCATCGGTGATACGACAATCCGCGTCGCTTGAGCGCGTAGTCCGAGTAGCGGCGGCCACACTATGTGGGCGCCTAATACCGGATCGTGCCGACTAGGCTGGAGGGGCGGCGACGCAGCCGTCCTGCAGCCATCTTCTCGAGCTAACCGGAGCCTTTCGTGCCACGTGTCGTCGTCGACGTCCTGCTCAAATCGGAAATTCTCGACCCTCAGGGTCAGGCCATCGAACGGGCGCTGCCGCGCCTGGGTTTCGACGGAATCAGTGACGTCCGCCAAGGCAAACACTTCGAGCTCACCGTCGCCGACGACGTCGCCGATCCGGAGGACGTCGTACGCCGGGTCGCCGACACGCTGCTGGCCAACCCGGTGATCGAAGACTTCACCGTCTCGTTGGTGAGCTGAACCGTGGCACGCATCGGCATCGTCACCTTCCCGGGCAGCCTCGATGAGCAGGACTGCGCCCGCGCCGTACGCCGCGCCGGGGCCGAAGCGGTCGCGCTCTGGCACGGCGACCACGACCTGCACAACGTCGAGGCCATCATCCTCCCCGGTGGGTTTTCGTACGGCGACGCGCTGCGCTGCGGCGCGATCGCGAAGTTCTCGCCGGTCATGGGAGAGGTGATCGACGCGGCCAAACGCGGTGTCCCGATCCTCGGCATCTGCAACGGCTTCCAGATCCTTTGCGAGGCACATCTGCTGCCCGGCGTACTCACTCGCAATGCGCACCTGCACTACCGCACCAAGGACCAGTCGCTGCGGATGGAAAACACCACTACCCCGTGGACCTCGGCGTACGCACCCAATGCCGAGGTCGTCATCCCGGTCAAGCACGGCGAGGGGCGTTACGTCGCCGACGAACCGGTGCTCGATGCGCTGGAGTCTGAGGGCCGGGTGATCGCGCGGTACGTCGGCGGCAACCCCAACGGCTCGGCACGCGACATCGCCGGGATCACCGACGCGACCGGCCGGATCGTCGGCCTGATGCCGCACCCCGAGCACGCGATCGATCCACTCACCGGGCCGACCGACGATGGCCTCGGCTTCTTCACGTCCGCGCTCAACGCACTGTCGGGGGTGGGCGCGTGAGCACGATCGACACCACCGACAACGCCGCGGGGTCGCCGCAGGTCGAGCAGCCGTACGCCGAACTCGGGCTGAAGGACGACGAATACCAGCGGATCCGCGAGATCCTCGGCCGCCGGCCCACCTCCGCCGAACTCGCGATGTATTCGGTCATGTGGTCCGAGCATTGCTCCTACAAGTCGTCCAAGGTGCATTTGAGCACCTTCGGCGACCTGCCGAAGTCCGACGCGCTCCTGGTCGGGATCGGTGAAAACGCCGGTGTCGTCGACATCGGTGACGGCTGGGCGGTCACCTTCAAGATCGAGTCGCACAACCATCCGTCGTTCGTCGAGCCTTATCAGGGCGCGGCCACCGGCATCGGGGGCATCGTCCGCGACATCATCAGCATGGGCGCCCGTCCGGTTGGCGTGATGGACCCGCTGCGATTCGGGCCGGCGGACGCGCTGGACACCCGCCGCGTGCTACCCGGTGTCGTCGCCGGTATCGGCGGTTACGGAAACTGCCTGGGACTACCCAACATCGGCGGCGAGATCGTTTTCGATCCCTGCTACGCCGGCAACCCGCTCGTCAACGCGCTCGCGGTCGGCGTCGTACGTCACGAGGACATCAAGCTCGCGAAGGCAGCGGGGCCGGGCAATCTCGTCGTACTTTTCGGCGCCCGGACCGGCGGCGACGGTATCGGCGGCGTGTCGGTGCTCGCGTCCGAGACGTTCGGCGACGAAGGACCGGCCAAGCGGCCGAGTGTGCAGGTCGGCGACCCGTTCACCGAGAAGCTGCTCATCGAGTGCTGCCTGGAGATCTACGCTGCCGACCTCGTCGTCGGCATCCAGGATCTCGGCGGCGCGGGACTGTCCTGCGCGACCAGCGAGCTCGCGTCCGCCGGTGACGGTGGGATGCACATCGAGCTCGACAAGGTGCCGCTGCGCGATGCGACGCTGTCACCCGAAGAGATCCTGATGAGCGAGTCGCAGGAGCGGATGTGCGCGGTCGTCGAACCGGCGCACATCGACCAGTTCCTCGCTATTTGCGCGAAATGGGACGTGACCGCCTCGATCATCGGCGAGGTCACCGACGGCGAGCAGCTGACCGTCGACTGGCACGGCGAGCGGATCGTCGACGTACCCCCGCGGACCGTCGCGCACGAGGGACCGGTCTATCACCGGCCCATCGAGCGGCCGGAGTGGCAGGATGCGCTGATCGCGGACACGGCGGCGGCGTTGCCGAAGCCCTCCACCCCCGGCGAGTTGCGTGCGTTGGCGCTGCGGATGGTCGCGACGCCCAACCTGTGCGACAAGTCGTGGGTCACCGAGCAGTACGACCACTACGTGCGCGGCAACACCGTGCTTGCCCAGCCGGAGGACTCCGGCGTGATCCGGGTCGACGAGCAGACCGGCCGCGGGATCGCGCTGTCGACCGACGGCAACGGCCGCTACGGCAAGCTGGATCCCTACTTAGGTGCGCAGCTGGCCTTGGCTGAGGCCTACCGCAACGTCGCGGTGACCGGCGCCGTACCGCTGGCCGTGTCGGACTGCCTCAACTTCGGCAGCCCCGAGGATGCCGGCGTGATGTGGCAGTTCCAGCAGACCGTCCGCGGACTTGCCGACGCGTGCCGTGAGCTCGGCCTGCCGGTGACCGGCGGCAACGTGAGCTTCTACAACCAGACCGGCGACACCGCGATCCACCCGACGCCCGTGCTCGCCGTACTCGGCACGTTTGACGACGTGACCCGGCGTACGCCGATGGCCTTCGGAGGTACGCCGGAGGAGACGCTGATCCTGGTCGGGGACACCTTGCCTGAGTTCGACGGCTCCGAATGGGCCTTCGCCGAGCACGGCCACATCGGTGGCGTACCGCCGAAGCTCGACCTGCAGCGCGAACGTCGGCTCGCTGAGGCACTGGTCGCCGCGTCGCGCGACGGGCTGATCTCCGCGGCGCATGACCTTTCCGACGGTGGTCTGTGGCAGGCGGCCGCGGAGTCGTGCATGCGCGGCAACGTCGGTGCCACGATCGTGCCGCCGGCGCAGTACGCCGATGTCGACGGGCTGTTCACGTTCCTGTTTGCCGAGTCTGCTGGCCGGGCCCTGGTGGCCGTGCCTCGGGAGCAGCAAGCGCGCTTCACCGACCTGCTGACCCAGCATGAGCTGCCGTGGGCGCAGATCGGGATCGTCGAGTCAGACGGCGACGAGATCGACGTACAGGGCGGGTTCGGCATCAAGGTCGCCGAGCTGGCGGACGCGTGGAGTGGGACCCTGCCGACGTTGTTCGGTTCGGCCGAGGTCGCCGCGCAGGGACTCGCGGAGGACTTGCACTGACCGTCCGCAGACCACCCACGGCAGACGAGGTGCGCGACGCGCTCGCCGCAGTCGCGCCGTGGCTGCAGGACGCGGACGCGGCACCGGCCCGCCCATTGGTCGCGGCCGCCGTACGGCTCAGCGCGCGCTATCTCGCGGCCGAACACCCTGGTGGCGCCGTGGAAGTGCGGATCCCGCCGTACGTCGCGGTGCAGTGCATCGAGGGCCTGACCCACAAACGGGGTACGCCGCCCAACGTGATCGAGACCGATCCACGTACCTGGTTACTGCTGGCCACCGGCGTACTGGGGTGGGGTTCGGCGGTAGCCGACGCTCTGGTGACCACCAGCGGCCAGCGCGCCGACCTGTCCGCGATCCTGCCCCTCGCCCTCTAACCCGCGATCCGCGGGAACTTTCCCCGTCGGCCGCGAGAACCTGCCCCGTGATCCGCGGGAACCTGCCCGTCGTCCGCGAGAACCTGCCCCGTGATCCGCGGCGAGTCACCCGCCATCTGTCACCACTTTCTGCGAAGTCCCTGCACCGATCGTACATTTGTGCTGTTTGGCCGCAAGGTCCCGCCGTCAGCGCTGCCGAACCATACATTTGTGTGCGGTGGCAAGGAAGACACGTGACCCGGCTGGGAGCGCTACTTGTGGTTAGCCTGCGTGACACTCGGGCGACAGATCACGCGCGCCGTCAGCCCCCGGTACAGCGGGTGTTGATCCGGACGCAACCTGCCGCGGATCGGCGCGCAACTTCTCGCAGTCCACGGGTGGATTTAAGAACACAGTTTTGAGCCTGTCCGCGGCGGGAGTGGACCCGTAGACTTGGCCTTGCACTTGACCCGAAATTAAAGGGGAATCCCACGGTGGAACCGGTGGACGAGCCGCGCGAAGAGTGCGGTGTATTTGGCGCTTGGGCGCCCGGCGAAGAAGTTGCCAAACTTGCCTATTACGGGCTCTACGCAATCCAACATCGTGGCCAGGAAGCGGCCGGTATCGCGGTGAGCGACGGTTCGAGTGTGGTCGTCTATAAGGACATCGGCCTCGTATCGCAAGTTTTCGATGAATCGACCCTCTCGAGCCTGCGCGGACACATTGCTGTGGGGCACTGTCGCTATTCGACAACGGGCGGCAATAGCTGGGAAAACGCGCAGCCGACGTTTCGTACGACGACGACCGGGACCAGCATCGCGCTCGGACATAACGGCAATCTCGTCAATACCTCTGAATTGGCCAAGCGAGCCGCGAACGAGGGCATTAAAGGCCTGTCGGGAGCATCGACCGATTCCGATGTTATGACGTCCTTGCTGGCCGCTCGGCCGGACCTCTCGATCGAGGCCGCCGCTATGGAGTTACTGCCGACGCTGCGCGGCGCGTTTTCGCTGGTGTTCATGGACGAGCACACGCTGTACGCCGCGCGCGATGCGCAGGGTGTGCGCCCGCTGGTCCTGGGCCGGCTCGAGCGTGGCTGGGTCATCGCGAGTGAGACGGCCGCATTGGACATCGTCGGTGCGTCGTTTGTGCGCGAAGTCGAACCCGGCGAGCTCATTGCGATCGACGCCGACGGTCTGCGTTCGCAGCGCTGGGCCGTCCCCGAACCCAAGGGCTGCGTCTTCGAATACGTCTATCTCGCCCGCCCGGACACCACGATCTCCGGCCGCGGCGTACACGCCACGCGCGTCGAGATCGGTCGCCGGTTGGCGCGTGAGCATCCGGTCGAGGCCGACCTCGTCATCCCTACCCCGGAGTCCGGTACGCCGGCCGCTATCGGGTACGCCGAGGAGTCCGGCATCCCTTACGGCCAGGGACTGGTCAAAAACGCGTACGTCGGGCGCACCTTCATCCAGCCGAGTCAGACGATCCGCCAGCTCGGAATCCGGCTCAAGCTCAACCCGCTGCGCGACGTCATCCGCGGCAAGCGACTGGTCGTCGTCGACGACTCGATCGTGCGCGGCAACACGCAGCGCGCGCTGGTGCGGATGCTGCGCGAGTCCGGTGCCCTTGAGGTGCATGTGCGCATCTCGTCGCCACCGGTGAAGTGGCCGTGCTTCTACGGCATCGACTTCGCCAGCCGCGCGGAGCTCGTGGCCGGCGGTCTCGACGTCGACGGCGTACGCGCCTCGATCGGCGCCGACTCGCTCGGATACGTCTCACTCGACCAGCTCATCGCCGCTACCGAACAGCCCAAGTCCCGGCTGTGCGCGGCATGTTTCGACGGCAACTATCCGATCGAACTGCCGAGCGCCGACTTGATCGGCAAACACGTCCTCGAAGGCGTCTCCCGCAAGGTCGACGCCGAAGGCGCGCTCGAGAGGCTCGACCAGGCCGCCGGCGCCGAGGACGCCGTACGCCGCCCTTAGTGTTCGCACCCGTCACGTACCCCAGCAGATAAGGCCGTCATGAGCGACCAGCACGACAATTCGACGTACGCCGCCGCAGGAGTCGACCTCGAGGCCGGTGATCGGGCCGTCGAGTTGATGAAGAGCAAGGTGGCGCGCGCGTCCCGCCCAGAAGTCGTCGGTGGACTGGGCGGATTCGCCGGCCTGTTCGCCCTGGACACGGCGAAGTACACCAAGCCGCTTCTTGCTTCCTCGACCGACGGCGTCGGCACGAAGATCGCTATCGCGCGGGCACTCGACAAACACGACACGATCGGTCAGGACCTTGTCGCGATGGTCGTCGATGACATCATCGTGTGCGGCGCCGAACCGCTGTTCCTGCAGGACTACATCGCCTGCGGCAAGGTCGTCCCGGAGAAGATCGCCGCAATCGTCGGCGGGATCGCCGAGGGTTGCCGGCTCGCCGGGACTGCGCTTGTCGGCGGCGAGACCGCTGAGCACCCGGGTTTGATGGACCCCGAGGAGTACGACGTAGCCGCGACCGCCGTCGGGGTCGTGGAGGCGGACAAGGTCCTCGGGCCCGAGCGGGTAAAGGCCGGTGACACGCTCATCGCGATGGGCTCGAGCGGCGTACATAGCAATGGCTACAGCCTGGTCCGCAAGGTGATCGCGGACGCCGGGCTGGACCTGTCCGGTACGCCGGAAGGCCTCGACCGGACGCTCGGCGAGGTCTTGCTCGAGCCGACGAAGATTTACACGCTTGAGTCGCTCGCGCTGTTCGCCGAGGTCGACGTACACGCCATGTGCCACGTCACCGGAGGCGGCATCCCCGGCAACCTGCCGCGGGTACTCCCTGCCGGTACGACGGCGACCGTGGATCGTTCGACCTGGTCGCTGCCGCCCGTTTTCGGGCTGCTCGGCGCGGCCGGACACATTGAGCGGGCCGAACTCGAGCGGGCGTTCAACGTCGGGGTCGGGATGATCGCGGCGGTTGCCGCGTCGGACGCGGACCGGGCGATCGACGTACTACGGGCGCAGGGCATCGACGCGTGGGCGTGCGGCGCCGTATCGGCCGCCACCGGCGAGCCCAAAGCCACGATGGTCAGCGACTACCTTTAAATCTCGTCGGTCGAGCCTTCGACGGCTCTTCGCTGATTGAGCGAGCGGAAAACCCCGTGACGTATCGGTGTCCGTAACCGCGGTTACGGACTTTTCGATGTTACGGAGTTTCGGTTCCGCTCGCCTCACTCAACCAGCGAAATCTAGCGGCCCTCGTCGGGTCCGTCGCTATAGTCCGAGTACTTGCTTGCCAAATCGTCGTACGGATCGGGCTCCGAACGTTCGTCGCGACCATGATTGGTCCGAAGACTTGGGGAGGTACCTGCGGCGAGCTCTCGCTGCAACGCAGTTAGATCAGTGTCAGGGGAGTAGTACTTCAACTCCCGGGCAACCTTGGTCTGCTTAGCCTTAGCACGGCCGCGCCCCATGGCTCGACCCCCTCATACGAAGTGCGGAGCGCGCGCATTGCGAGCCCCGGAATGATTAGTTAGTTTCGTGCCGCCCAGCCTACCCCGCGATCAGTCCAAACGTCGCGTTAGGGTTCAACACGTGGAAGCGTCGTATATGTCATCGTTACGCGTGTTCGAGCCGTTGGAGTCATTCGCGCCGGCCGAACAGCGCCGTTGGGCCGCACTTATCGATGCCCACGGGGCGCCGACGCCGGAGGTGGCAGACGGGCAGGTCCGGCTGGGTTTGCTGCCGGCAGTGGCGGGAAGCACAGTCGACTTCCGCCGTCTGGAGGTCGTCGAGTCGGCCTTGACGCTCCGCTGGGAAGGCGCGGACCTTGTCTGCCCGCTCGACACTCGGCCGCGTGCTCTGCAGGCGATCGTCGATTCGGAATGGCGGTTGCCGTTCCCGCTCAACGAATGGGCGATGTCCAAGCAGGTACGCCGGCACGCGGCTCGGCTTCAGGCGCATCCGTCGGCGACGCGTCCACGCGGCGGCCACCACATCCTCACGAGCAACTGGCGGGTACCGGTCTGGTGGTGTGCACTATTCAAGTCCACTGAGCAGGTGCACGATGGTTCGCGCCCTGATGTTGTCGCTTTCCGTACGACGATCATCGATGCGATCAAGCGCGCCGACTCGGCGATGCAGACCATGAACGACTCGTTCGGCACGGCCGAGATGACCGCGGACCTCGACTCGATGATTGAGTGGCTGCGCGCCTTCAACGAGATGTCCGTCGTCGAGCTCGACTACGGCGCGCTGAGTTCCTACCTGCAGTTAGACGACGAGAAACGGGATCGGGGCGTCAGCCTGGTCGCAAAGTCCCTCACTTATCTATCCGCAGGGGACATGGACGAGGCTCTTTCGGCGTACCACGAATTCACCGAAATCTGGGAAGAGATTGCCCGCCTTGAAGCCTGGAATTGACAAGAGGATAACGTCACGGGAGAGCGTCACCCACATTTTCCCTTGAACAGGCACGGACCAGGAGCACTACATAATGGCTGCGGAAGTTACCGGACACAAACAGAAGGCGGCGTGGCTCGAACGCGTCCTGCCACCGGTCGAACAGGTACAGCCTGGCCTCTGGTCGATTCCCGTCGAGATCCCGATCGCGCCGCTGCGTTACGTCCTGGTCTACGTCCTCGAGCTCGACGACGGCATCGCCATCATCGACTCGGGCTGGAATGACACAAAGTCCTACGAGACACTCGTCAACGGTCTCGCCGTAGGCGGTTATCAGCTCAGCGACATCAAGGACGTCCTGATCACGCACGTGCACCCCGACCACTTCGGGCTGGCTCGGCGGGTGCGCGAGGAGACCGGAGCGCGGATCACGCTGCACCGCGCCGAGGCGGCGACGTTGATGACGCACGCTGACGACGCTAAGAACTGGACCGCTGAAGGGTTCAGCGCGATGCTCTCCGACGGCGTACCGGAAGACGAAGCGCGCGAGTTTTCCCCGACCGGCCGCGAGTTCCGCTCGTTGGTCAGTGACGAGCCGATCGACATTCTCATCGAGGACGGCCACCAGCTCGATCTGCCAGGCTGGAACCTCGAGGGGATCTGGACGCCGGGACATACGCCCGGCCACATGTGTTTCCTCGACGCTGAGCGCAAGGTGATGTTCACCGGCGATCACGTGCTACCGCGGATCACGCCTAATATCTCGGTGCATTCCAACAACCCTCCGGACTCGCTCGCGAAGTACATCGACTCGCTCACCAAGGTCGGCGACATCTCGCTCAAGGTCGACAACTGCGAGGGATTGCCAGGCCACGAGTACCGGTTCGCGGGCATCAAGGAACGCACCGTCGAACTGGTCGAGCACCACGAGGAGCGGCTCGAGGAGGTTCGCGAGCTGGTCAAGTCGCGCCCGGGGATCACGGCGTACGATCTGGCCGCGGAACTCACGTGGTCGCGGTCGTGGGAGTCGTTCGGACCCCAGCAGCGGCGGTCCGCTCTCGGCGAGGCTGTGGCGCACGTGGAACTTCTGCACCAGCGCGGCGTTGTGACTATGGAGGGCTACGGAATTCGTCGTTGGCGGATCGCCGAAGCCTGATTCACCTCTCCTAAAGGAAGACCGCGCGATGGGCTTCATCATTAACCTGATAGCCGTGCTCGTCGCGATCGTGGGCGTGCTCGCGGTTGTGGCGGACGGGGCATATCTCAAGCTGCTCGACAGCGTCGCCAAGAAGCGCCCGGGTGGCGAAGTGACCCGCAAGTACGTCTCGAAACAGTGGCCAGCCGTCGGCGTCGCCGGTGCTGGCTCACTGGTCGCGTTGCTGATGACGACCGGCGGGTCGGTAATGGACGTGATTGCCGTGCTACTTGCGCTCGTCGCCGGCGGCGCGGCCGCGACCCAACTCAAAAACGTGCACCGCAAGTACGGCGAGTCCAGCTAACTCCCGCCCGCCTCGCGATCCGCGGGAAGTCGCCTCGCGTGCACTGTGCCTGAGTTTTACGCGTGCTGAACACGGGAAGTAACGCCCCTGGCCCGGCCACTCTTCGCCGGCATCGCTGATCACGCCAACCGCATACACGTGTGTCGTTTCGCAACGCCCAAGACGAAATCTGGCTGCCAATCGGCACAAATGTATGAGAACCGTCGGAACGGGACGCCAAAGCCGATCCAATCCACGCTGCTTGTGTTCTGCCGGCCGGAAACGCAACCCGGATCGAACGTGAGGTGCGGGCGTGACGGATGGCTGACTTTTCGTGACGGATCGCCGCGGCGGGTCAGATGACGGGCGTGAGATCGGCCGTGACAGGCATCGGCGTACGAAGGATCGCCTGCCATGCCCTCTGAAGCGCTTCGATCGCGCGCTCGGTTTCATCCAGTCCGTAGGTGATCGGCACGCGCAGGAAACGCTCAAACGCGCCGTCGATCCCGAACCGCGGTCCGGCGGCGATCACTAGTCCTTGGCTGCGCGCGGCGAGCGCGAGCTGAGAGCTCAGCGGGGCGCCGAGTCCGACCCAGACGGCCAGCCCGCCGTCGATGTGTGGCACGGTCCAGTCGGGGAAGTGCGAGCCGAGCAGTACTTCGAGCCGGTCGCGGGTCTCCCTTAGCTGCGAGCGCCGGGTCTCGATGATCTCGGGCAGGTGCGGCAGCAGCTCCAGCAACATCAGCTGCTCGAGCACCGGGGTCCCCAAGTCGTACGCCGCCCGCTCCGCGACGAGCTTGTCGATGGTCGCCGCGTCGGCGCGCACCCAGCCCAGTCGGAGCCCGCCCCAAACGGTCTTACCCGCCGACCCGATGGTGACGATCTCGGCGCCGTACTCGTCGTACGCCGCAAACGGCATGAAGTCCGTACGCCGGTCGATGTCCAGGTCCGCGGTGGTCTCGTCGATAACGATCATGGTGCCTTGACGGGCGGCGACCCGGCAGATCCGGGCCCGTACGTCCGCGGGCATCGACGCGCCTGTGGGGTTGTGGAAGTCGGGCATGAGGTAGGCGAGCGCGGGGCTGGTCCGTTCGATCGCCTGCTCGACCATCGCGACGTCCCAACCGCCGGTTGTCCGATCCGGGCTTTGCGTGGTGACGGTGATCGGCACGAGCCGCGCGCCCGTCGTACGCAAGACGTCGTACGCCACCGGGTACGACGGCATCTCGATCACCGTCCGATCGCCGCGCACGATCCGGCTGCGCGCTACCAGGCCGACCGCGTTCAACGCGCCGAGCGTGATCATGATCTGGTCTTCGTTGGTCGGGAGTCCGGCCGCGGTATAGCGGTCGGCGATTCCCGCGCGTAACTCGCCGATCCCGACCGGGTCGTAGTCGTAGCCGGTCAAGAATCGCGGCAGCTGCTCTGCGGCGGCCACGGAAGCCGCAGTGACCTGCGAGATCGCCGGCATCGCGGCCTTGCTGAAGTCGAGGCAGGGGCCTTCACCCAGCGACGTTGAAACCGGACGTACGCCGGGGAGCCGGGCGATGCTCCCGGATCCGCGCACGCTGCGCAGGAAGTCACGGTCGCGCAGGCGGCCGTACGCCGCGGCTACCGTCGTGCGGCTCAGCTGGAGAATCGTCGCGAGCTCGCGTTCGGCTGGCAGCCGGGTGCCGGCAGGGATCCGGCCGTCCAGGAT
Organism: Antricoccus suffuscus; assembly: GCF_003003235.1. Lineage (NCBI taxonomy): Bacteria > Bacillati > Actinomycetota > Actinomycetes > Geodermatophilales > Antricoccaceae > Antricoccus > Antricoccus suffuscus. Next base: position 177,338 of record NZ_PVUE01000005.1, on the reverse strand, counting down.
GAGTAGTTGGATCCGGTCGGACAATGCGCGGTACGCCCCGTCGCTGCCGCGCCAGTCACCAAGGAGGCCGGCGAGCGCACGAGCGCTCATCTGGACATCGGGCATAGGACCACTATAGGCAACAATCGGGCCAATAGTCTCGAATTGGTCTCTTGAATGCAGGCCAATTGCCGTCTTCAATGAAAGCGTGACTAAACGGCTCCTCCAACTCCTGCTCGGCCTCGTCCTGTACGGCGTCGCGATTGCGCTCATGGTGCGCGCGGCCATCGGCGTCGCTCCGTGGGACGTCCTGACGCAAGGGATCTCGCGGCAGACCGGCTGGGGCTTCGGGCTGCTCACGGTCGTCGTCGGGGCCGCCGTACTCCTGGCCTGGATTCCGCTGCGCGAACGGCCCGGCATCGGCACCGTCCTCAACGTGCTCATCGTCGGCCCGGCCGCGGGGTTCGGACTGTGGCTGATTCCGAACATCACCGGAATCTGGGCCAGGATTCCGGTGTTCGCCGCCGGACTCGCGCTGCTCGCGGTCGCGACCGGGCTCTACATCGGTGCGCGGTTCGGAGCCGGTCCGCGAGACGGGCTGATGACTGGGATTCATCGTCGTACCGGGTGGCCGTTGTGGGTTGGCCGGACCCTCGTCGAGCTCACGGTGCTCGGTGCCGGCTGGGCGATGGGCGGCAACGTCGGCCCAGGCACCGTGCTGTTTGCGACGCTGGTCGGGCCGCTGTGCAACCTCACGATTCCGTGGTTCGACCACCAAAAGGGGGCGCGGTCGCGCCAGCCTCACGCGACGGAGCCGATCGCGCCCGTAGCAATTCCCGCGCAAGACTCGTAGCGTTGTGGTGTGACCAACACCCAAAGCCAGGCGCCGGCGGCTACGACCGTCGGCGAACTTCGTAAAAGTGGCCATGTCGCGCGTTCGGTCCGAGACGAGATGCGCGCCAACCTCCTCGACAAACTCCGCGCCGGCGACGACCCGTGGCCAGGCATCCTCGGCTTCTCCAACACGGTCCTGCCACAGCTCGAACGTGCGCTGATCGCGGGGCACGACGTCGTACTGCTCGGCGAGCGCGGTCAGGGCAAGTCCCGCCTGCTGCGCGCGCTGGTGCAGCTGCTCGACGAATGGACGCCGGTCATCGGCGGTTCCGAGCTCGGCGAGCACCCCTTCGACCCGATTACGCCGGCCTCGATCCGCCGGGCCGCCGAGCTCGGCGACGACCTGCCGGTGCAGTGGCGGCACCGCGACGAGCGGTACGCCGAGAAACTGGCCACCCCGGATACTTCCGTAGGCGACCTGGTCGGTGACGTCGACCCGGTCAAGGTCGCCGAAGGTCGCAGCCTGGGCGATCCCGAGACGATCCACTTCGGTCTGGTGCCGCGGGCGCATCGCGGCATCGTCGCGATCAACGAGCTCCCTGACCTGGCCGAACGACTCCAGGTCGCGCTGCTCAACGTGATGGAAGAACGCGACATCCAGATCCGCGGCTACAACCTGCGACTGCCGCTCGACGTACTACTCGTCGCCTCGTCCAACCCCGAGGACTACACCAACCGCGGCCGGATCATCAGCCCGCTGAAAGACCGGTTCGGCGCCGAGGTGCGCACGCACTACCCGCTCGAGCTGGCCGACGAGGTCGCGGTGATCGCGCAGGAGGCGCGCTTGGAGGCCGTCGTACCGGACGTGCTCCTGGAGATCGTCGCCCGGCTCACCCGCCACCTGCGCGAATCGCCCTCGGTGGACCAGCGCTCCGGTGTGTCCGCGCGATTCTCGATTGCAGCCGCTGAGACGGTGTCCGCTTCGGCGATCCACCGTGCCGCGGTCACCGGTGAGCCCGACGCGGTCGCGCGACCGGTCGACCTCGCGACCGTGATCGACGTACTCGGCGGCAAGCTGGAGTTCGAAAGCGGCGAAGAGGGACGCGAACGCGACGTCCTCGAGCACCTGTTACGCCGCGCCACCGCCGACGCCGTACAAGCGCACCTCGGCGGGATCGACATGGCCGGCCTGGTCAGCGCGCTGGAGACCGGCCCGGCCGTCGTCACCGGCGAACGCGTGCCGGCGACCGAGCTGCTCGACTCGCTGCCCGATGACGACGCGGTCGACGAGACCGCCGAGCGGCTGGGCGCGACGAGCGATGGCGAACGTGCCTCCGCCGCCGAGCTCGCGCTCGAAGGCCTCTACCTCGCGCGACGGATCAGCAAGGACGTCGAGGATTCCGCCGCCGGTGGGAGAACGGTGTACAGCTGATGACGCGCTCCCGGTACGGCCGCTACCACGAGGGGCCCGATCCGCTGGCCCCACCGGTCGACCTGCGCGAGGCGCTCAGTGAGCTGGGCAACGACGTCATGGAAGGTACGTCGCCGCGCCAGGCACTGCGGCAACTTCTGCGCCGCGGCATGAAAGGCCAGCGCGGGCTGGACGATCTCGCGCGGCGGGTCAATAAGCGTCGGCAGGAGATCCTGCGCCGTAACAACCTGGGCGGCACGCTCGAAGAGGTCAAGAAGCTGCTGGACTCCGCCGTACTGGAGGAGCGCAAGGAGCTGGCGCGAGCTATGGACGACGACGCGCGGTTCGCCGAGATGCAGATCGCCGAGCTCAGCCCGTCCCCGGCAAAAGCGGTGCAGGAGTTGGCTGACTACAAGTGGCGCAGCCCCAAGGCGAAGGCCGACTACGACAAGATCCGTGACCTGATGGGCCGCGAGCTGCTGGACCAACGGTTCGAGGGGATCAAGAAGGCCCTCGAGAACACCACCGACGAGGACCGGCAGCAGGTCTCGGAGATGCTCAACGACCTCAACGACCTGCTCGAGGCGCATGCGCGTGGCGAGGACACGCAGGAGCAGTTCGACGAGTTCATGGACAAGCACGGGGAGTATTTCCCGGATAACCCCAAGAACGTCGAAGAGCTGCTCGACTCGCTCGCTCAGCGGGCGGCTGCCGCGCAGCGGATGCGCAACTCGATGACCGACGAGCAGCGTGCCGAGCTCGATGCGCTGGCCTCGCAGGCTTTTGGCAACCCGTCGTTGATGCAGCAGCTCTCCCAGCTCGACCAGAATCTGCGTAATGCGCGACCGAGTGAGGACTGGGACGGCTCCGAACGGTTCCGCGGCGAGCAGGGTCTCGGGATGGGTGAAGGTGCCCGCGCGATGGCCGAGATCGGCGAGCTCGACCAACTGGGTGAGCAGCTTGCCCAGTCGTACGCCGGCGCCACCCTCGATGACATCGACCTCGACAAGCTCGTCGAGCACCTCGGCGACGACGCCCGGGTCGACGTCAAGACGCTGGCCGAGCTCGAACGCGCGCTGCAGGACGGCGGCTTCATCGAGCGGATGCCGGACGGGACGTGGCGGCTGTCGCCGAAGTCGATGCGCCGGCTCGGTGAGGTGGCGCTGCGCGATATCGCTCAGCGGTTGTCTGGTCGGCGCGGGGAACGGGAGCATCCGTCCTCCGGCGGCGCGGCGGAGCTGACCGGCTCGAGCCGGCCGTGGGAGTTCGGTGACGTGCAGCCGTGGGATGTCACGCGGACGGTCACCAACGCCGTACTGCGCACCGGCGCGACGAGCGGTTCGGTGAAGCTGTCGATCGACGACGTCGAGGTCGTTGAGATGGAGCAGCACACCGAAGCCGCGGTCGCGCTGCTCGCCGACATCTCGTTTTCGATGGTGATGGAAGGGCGCTGGGTGCCGATGAAACGCACCGCGATGGCGCTCAACCACCTGATCAGCACCCGCTTCCGCGGTGATCACCTCGAGTTGATCTCGTTCGGCCGGTATGCCAAGACGATGAGTACGGCGGAACTGACCGGTCTCGAGGCGCTCTACGAACAGGGCACCAACCTGCATCACGCGTTGCTGCTGGCCGAGCGGCACATCCGCAAACATCCCAACGCGCAGCCGGTCATCCTCATCGTCACTGATGGTGAGCCGACCTCGCATCTGCTCGATGACGGGGACGCATTCTTCGACTACCCGCCGCATCCGCTGACGATCGCCCGCACCGTGCAGGAGTTCGACGCGGTCGCCAAGCTCGGCGCGCAGGTGACGATCTTCCGGCTCGGCGACGACCCTGGCCTCGGCCGGTTCGTCGACTCGATCGCCCGGCGGATCGGCGGCCGGGTCGTCGCGCCGGACCTGGACGGGCTCGGCGCGGCCGTGGTGGCCGACTACCTCCGCAACCGCCGGTAACGCTGCGCGACCGTCGGGACCGCCTCGGGCGCCGTACGCAGGTTACGCACCGATCGTTGACAACGCGCCGTGCGCCGGTTACGCGCCGGCGGTGGTGCCGATCCCGCCGTCGATCGGCACGATCGCTCCGGTCAGGTAGGCGCCCGCGCGACTGGACAGGAACACCACGCCGCCGGCGATGTCGTCCGGCCGGCCGATCCGGTTGAGCGGCGAGCGGGCGGCGATGCCTTCGGCGTCCTCCGCGAGACGCGAGGCCATCATCTTCGACTCGAACGGGCCGGGCGCGATGGCGTTGACGGTGATCCAGCTTTCGCCGAGGTTCGCCGCGAGTACGCGGGTCATCTGGTGGATCGCGGCCTTGCTCGGCCCGTAGGCAAACGCCTCGTGCCGCGGCACGTGGATCGCGTCGATCGAGCCGATGTTGATGATGCGTGACGGGTCGTCCTGCGAGCCGTTCTTCTCCAGCAGCGGAAGTAGCGCCTGCACCAGGAAGAACGGCGCTTTGACGTTGATGTCGAGCACCCGGTCCCAGGCCGCTGCGGGGTAGCCGCGCAGCGGTTCGCCCCACGTCGCGCCGGCGTTGTTGACGAGGATGTCGAGGTGGTCCTCCCGAGCCTTGATCTCATCGGCAAACGCGATGCAGGCCTCGTTGGTCGACAGGTCCGCGCTCATCCCGATGACGTCGCCGTACGCCGAGAGTTCCTTGACCGCGGCCTCGATGTTGGCCGTCTTGCGTGAGGCGATGTAGACCCGGGCGCCGGCTTGGAGGAGTCCACGGGCAGCCATCAGCCCAATTCCGCGGCCACCACCGGTGACGATGGCGACCTTCCCGTCGAGTCCAAATAGTGACTGGATTGCGTTTGTGTCGCTCATGTGGGTCCTTTGCTATTGGCGGTACGCCGATGTCTATCGCGCGTTGACTACGATCTGACTCAAGACCATCTTGGCAGTTGCGCTCGACGACCGAGATCACGCGTACGACTTAGGGGGAACTTCATGTCCGACAACGCCGCACCCTCAGTTATCTGGAACCCCTCTCCGGAGTACATCGCCCAGACCAACATCGCGAAGTTCGCGGACTGGGTCAAGGAACGCCGCGGCATCGACGTTTCGACGTACACGGCGATGTGGGAATGGTCGACGACGGATCTGGACGGGTTCTGGTCCGCGATCTGGGAATACTTCGAGATCGGCAAGCCGGGGGCGTACGACGAGGTGCTGGCGAGCGCGGAGATGCCCGGCGCGAAGTGGTTCACCGGGGCGCACGTCAACCTTGCGGCCTACATCCTTAGCCGCGGCAACGACGATGACGTCGCGATCGTGACGGTCGGCGAGTCCGGTGATCACGCCGAGCTGACGTGGCGCGAACTGCGGCGCCAAGTGGCCGCGTTCGCCGCGACGCTACGCCGGCTCGGCGTCCAGAAAAATGACGTCGTCGTCGGCTATCTGCCCAATATCGGCGAGACGCTGGTCGCCGCGTTTGCGACGGTGTCGATGGGCGCGCTGTGGTCGGGCGTGGGTCAGGACTATGCGCCGCAAGCCGCGATCGACCGGTTCGCGCAACTCGAGCCCAAGCTGCTGGTGACCGCGGACGGGCACTGGTTCGGGGGCAAACAACGCGACCAGCGCGCGGCGGTCAAGACGCTGCGGGCGGGCTTGCCCACGGTTCAAAACGTGATCGGCGTCAGCCGGCTCGGCCTCGAACCGGGCGTCGAGGACTGCACGCCGTACGCCGAAGCGGTAGCGGCCGACGTTCCGTTCGAGCCGGCGGACCTGCCGTTCGACCACCCGCTGTGGATCCTGTTTTCGTCCGGTACGACGGGCCTGCCGAAGGGGATGGTGCACCCGCATGGCGGCGTCGTCGTCGAGCAGGCCAAGCTGCTCGGGCTCAACTGGGACCTCAAACGCACCGACCGTTTCATGTGGTACACCTCGCCGAGCTGGGTGATGTGGAACTGCCTGATCGGCGGCCTCTCCGCGGGCGGTTCGGTCGTCTGTTACGACGGTTCGCCGATGGCACCGGACGCTGCGTCGCTGTGGAAGGTCGTCGCCGATAACAAGGTGACGATTTTCGGCACCAGCCCGGGATTCCTCGCCGCCTCGCAGGACCAGGGAGTGCATCCGTCGGCGGACTTCGATCTCTCTGCATTGCGCATCGTCGGCAGCACCGGATCGCCGCTGCCGGACCGCGCTTATCGGTACGTCGCAAGCGAAGTCGGCGACATCCCGCTGTTCTCGATGAGCGGCGGCACCGACGTAGCGGGCTCGTTTACCAACGGCGCGCCCAACGTGCCGGTCTGGGCGGGCGAACTGTCGGTGCGTGGGCTCGGGATCGCGATGGAGTCGTGGAGTGACGACGGCCAGCCGCAGCTGAACAAAGTCGGCGAACTGGTGATCACCAAGCCGATGCCGAGCATGCCGCTGAAGTTTTGGAACGACCCCGACGGCAAGAAGTACCACGCGGCGTACTTCGACAACTTCCCCGGCGTGTGGCGGCATGGCGACTGGATCACGGTGACCGACCGGGGCAGCGTGGTCGTGCACGGACGATCGGACTCGACGCTCAACCGCAACGGCGTACGGATGGGTTCGGCCGATATCTACGCCGCGATCGAGTCCATGGACGAGGTCGCCGAGTCGCTGGTGATCGGCGCCGAAGAGGCCGACGGCGGGTATTGGATGCCGCTGTTCGTCGTACTGCAGGACGGCTACGAGCTGACCGACGAGTTGGTCGCGACGATGAAGCAGCGGATCCGTGAGCAGGCCTCGCCGCGGCATGTGCCTGACGAGATCCACGCCGTACCAGGCATTCCGCACACCCGCACCGGCAAGAAGCTGGAGGTGCCGATCAAGCGGCTGATCCAGGGTACGGCGTACGAGGAGGTCGTCAATCCGGATGTCGTCGACGTACCGGAGCTGATGGATAACTTCCGCGCGATTGCCAGCACGCGGTACGCCGAGGTCCAAACCCGCCTCTAACCGCGATCCGTCACAAAATACCCCCCGATCCGTCACGAAATCCCCGCCGGTCCGTCACAAAGTACCGGTCCGTCCGTCACAAAATCCCCGCCGATCCGCGGCACTCCCATCCATGTGCATGCGGTGGTACTTTGACATCATGAGTGGGACATATCCCGTCGTGATGGGCGATCGCGGTCGTTTGGTGCTCCCCGCGCCACTGCGCGAGAGATTGCGCCTGGAGAAAGGCTCGCCGCTCGTGCTCCTCGATACCCCGCAGGGCATCGTGATCGCGACTCGTGAACAAGCCAAGAAACTGGTCCGCGACAGTCTCGCCGGCGATAGCCTCGTCGACCAGCTGATAGCCGAACGACGTGCTGCCGCCGCCGTTGAGGATGTTGCGTGAACTTGTTCGATGCCTCGGCTCTGCTCTGTTTCCTCCAGGGCGAGGACGGTGCCGACACCGTCGAGCGGGAGTTGCTCGTCGATGGTCGCTGCAGTGCAGCGAACTGGTCGGAGGTTGCGCAGAAGACCCGCGCCGCGAGTGGTGATTGGGAACTAGCGTCGGGTCTTCTCGGTAGTTATGGCTTGGTGGTCGAGCCAGTGACGCGGGCTGATGCCGAGGAAGCGGCCCGGCGATGGCGTCGTGGAGAGGGGCTGTCGCTTGCGGACCGGCTATGTCTAGCCACCGGGACCAGACTGGGCGCGATTGTGTGGACGGCGGACAAGGCATGGGGCGAATCTGAGATCGTTCGCCAGATCAGGTGACCCGCTAGTCGAGGGAGTCGATCGTCTTGCCGGCGCGGATCGCCTGCAGGTCTGTAAGAGCGATGCCGTCGAGGCTGCGGACACGAGACCGACTCGGACTCGCCGGTACGCCGCGCCAGCCGGGCGTGACCAACGTGCGGATGCCCGCCGCTTCTGCTGCACGCGCGCCGGTTTCGGAGTCTTCGAGGGCGACGCATTCCGCGGGCTGGACGCCGAGTCGATGCGCGGCCAGCAGATAGGAGTCGGGTTCGGGTTTGCCGACCGCTACGTCGTCCCCGGCCACGACGGTCCGAAACGGCGTACCCGGGACCGCGGCGACGACCTTGCGCGCGAGGTCGCCGAACGCGTTGGTGACGAGGGCGACCTGTAGTCCGGCGTCCGTGATCGAGGCGAGGAGGTCCAGCGCGCCGGGCATCCACGGCAGTACGCCGGAGCCGCGGTCGAGCTGCTCCTCGACGCGTGCGCTCAGCGCCTCGATGACCGCGCGGTTCTCGAGTGTCACCCCGCGACCGCGCAGGGTCTCGGCGGTGGCCGGCAACGGCTGTCCTACGGCGTTGTGCGCGTCGTCTGGCGTCCAGGTGAGGCCGTACGACGCAGTCAACTCGCGCAGCGCGACGTCCCACAGTGGTTCGGTGTTGATCAGCGTGCCGTCCATATCCCACAGGACAGCACGGAGGTTCAAGGTCATCAAATCGCCAATCGGGTCGGGGTTCCGGTACGCCGCATGGCGTGGCAACCGGGCGTAGTTTAGAACCTATAGAGACACGTATCAGCCCCGTCTAGGTGGGGGAGATGCGGAGGTTTGAGATGGGTGTTGTTTACGGGCTGATCATCGTCATCGTCATTTTGGGCTTGGTGCTCATATCGGCGAGCGCCCGAGTGGTCAACCAATTCGAGCGTGGCGTGGTGTTCCGGCTGGGGCGGGTCACGTCGACGCCGCGCGGTCCGGGACTGGCGCTCATTACGCCGTTCGTGGACAAGTTGGTCAAGGTCAACATGCAGATCATCACGCTGCCGGTGCCCGCGCAAGACGGAATCACCCGCGACAACGTGACCGTGCGGGTCGACGCCGTTGTCTACTACAAAGTGGTCGATCCCGAACGGGTTGCTGTCGACGTACAGGATTATCGCTCCGCGATTGCGCAGGTCGCGCAGACGTCACTGCGCTCGATCATCGGCAAGAGCGACCTAGATGACTTGCTGTCCAATCGGGAACGGCTCAACGAGGGGCTTGAGCTGATGATCGACAGTCCCGCGCTTGGCTGGGGCGTGCACATCGACCGGGTTGAGATCAAGGACGTGGCACTGCCGGAGTCGATGAAGCGCTCGATGTCGCGGCAGGCCGAAGCCGAACGCGAACGCCGCGCCCGCGTGATCACCGCCGATGGCGAGCTTCAAGCCTCGACGAAGCTGTCGCAGGCGGCCAAGGCGATGTCCGCGACGCCCGCCGCGCTGCAGCTGCGGCTGCTGCAGACCGTCGTCGAGGTGGCGGCAGAGAAGAACTCGACCCTCGTGCTTCCCTTCCCGGTCGAGTTGTTGCGTTTTTTAGAGCACAACACTCCGGCTGAGGCTCCACGCGCCGACACGGTCAAGTCGGACGAGCCGGAAGTGTCGATGACCGACGAGGAGCCGGTCGACGTACCGGAACCGTTGTCAATCGAGCCGTCGGGCTCACCCGAGCTGGCAAGTTTCCTCAAGTCGCTCGCTTCGCCGGACCTCGGTACGTCGTAAATACCGGTTGCATCATCCGTTGCGTCCGGCAAAGTGGTCGCCGGGACGACCACTTCGCCGGACGTTAGCGGTTTATGAGGCCGAGCGCTTACGAGCGGTGGTCTTCTTCTTGGGTGCCGCTTTCTTCGCCGGCGTTTTCTTTGCCGCGGCCTTTTTGGCGGGCGCCTTCTTCGCTGGCGACGCCTTATCTGCCGCGGCGGGCTTGCGGTTCTTCTCGACGCTCTTGCGCAGGGCCTCCATGAGGTCGATGACTTCGCCGCCGTCGTCCTCTTCCGAAGTGCTCTCACCAAACGTCTTCTCGGTGTCGAGCGCGTCGCCCTGCTCGATCTTCGCCTCGATCAGCTTGCGCAGCTGGATCTGGTAGTCGTCGTGGAACTCATCCGGCTTGAAGTCGTCCGAGAACGAGTCGACGAGTGACGCGGACATCTGCAGTTCCTTCGACGAAATCCGCACGTCTTCCTCGAGTGACGGGAAGTCGACCTCGCGCACCTCGTCGGCCCAGAGCATGGTCTGCAGCATCAGTACGTCGTCGCGCACCCGCAGTGCACCGAGCCGGGTCTTCTGCCGCAGCGCGAACCGTACGATCGCCGTACGCTCGGTTTCTTCGAGAGTACGGCGCAGCAGCACGTAGGCCTTCGGCGAAGTGGAGTCCGGTTCGAGGTAGTAGCTGCGGTCAAACATGACCGGGTCGATCTGGTCGGATGGCACGAACTCGACGACCTCGATTTCGCGGCTGCGTTCTTCTGGTAGCGCGGCGAAGTCGTCATTGGTCAAGATGACGGTGGCGGTGCCGTCGTCGTACGCCTTGTCGATGTCCTTGAACGCCACCACTTCGCCGCACTTCTCGCACTTGCGTTGGTAGCGGATCCGGCCGCCGTCCTCGTTGTGCACCTGGTGCAGTGATACGTCGTGGTCCTCGGTCGCGCTGTAGAGCTTGATCGGGACATTGACGAGCCCGAAGGCAACCGATCCCTTCCATATTGCTCTCATGCCGATCGAACTCCGCTCTGTTGGGCGCCGCGTGGAGCGCCTAGTTTGCTATCTCGTCATTACCAACGAGACTAATGGTATGGCGAAGCAGTCGGAGACCGAACAGGTCGTAAAGGTCGGTGGTCAGCGGCTCAAACTCACCAATCTCGACAAGGTGATGTATCCGCAGACCGGTACGACGAAGGGCGACGTGATCGCCTACTACGCGCAGATCGCGCCCTTCCTGATCCCGCATGCCGCCGGCCGCCCCGTCACTCGCAAGCGCTGGGTGCACGGCGTAGGCACCGAGGATGACCCGGGCGAGGTTTTCTTCCAAAAGAACCTCGACAAAGGTACGCCGCCGTGGGTCGAGCGCCGCGACATCGAGCACAGCACGCGCGCCAACAGCTATCCGATCGTCGGCGACATCGCGACGTTGACGTGGCTCGCGCAGATCGCGGCGCTGGAATTGCATGTGCCGCAGTGGAAGTTCGCCTCCGATGGGTCGCGGCAAAATCCAGACCGACTGGTCTTGGACCTTGACCCGGGAGACGGCGCCGGACTCGAGGAGTGCGCCGAGGTGGCGCGCTACTGCCGCGCGATCCTCGACGATATGGGCCTACGGTCGGTGCCGGTAACCAGTGGCAGCAAGGGAATCCACCTCTATGCGCCGCTCAACGGCGCGCAGACGTCGGCGCAGGTATCGGATGTCGCGCACGAGCTCGCCCGGTCGCTGGAGTCCGACCATCCGGACCTCATCGTGAGCGACATGAAAAAGGCGTTGCGCACCGGCAAAGTCCTCGTTGACTGGAGCCAGAACAACGGCAACAAGACCACGGTCTGTCCGTACTCACTGCGTGGCCGGGTGCGCCCGACCGTCGCCGTACCTCGCGACTGGGAGGAGCTAGACGGCGAGTTGATCCAGCTGGAGTTGGACGAGGTGCTTGTCCGGATGGCCGAGCGGGACGACCCGATGGCCTTCATCGACGGCCGGCAGGGCCGCACCGGATCGGCTGTTGAGCGGGACCGCCTGACGACGTACCGCAGCATGCGTGATGCCAGCAAGACCCCGGAACCGCTGCCGGACAGCCATTCCGGCGAGACCGACGGCCGGTCGTTCGTCATCCAGGAGCACCATGCGCGGCGGCTGCACTACGACTTTCGACTCGAGCGGGACGGCGTACTCGTCTCGTGGGCGATCCCCAAGGGGCCGCCGACCGACCAGGACAAGAACCACCTCGCCGTACAGACCGAGGACCATCCGCTGGAGTACGGCACCTTTGAGGGGACGATCCCGAAGGGAGAGTACGGCGGAGGCGAGGTCAGCATCTGGGACGCGGGCACCTACGAGCTGGAAAAGTGGCGCGACGGCAAGGAAGTGATCGCGACCTTGCACGGGCGCAAGGGCGGAGGGCTGGACAAGCCGAGGCGTTACGCGCTTATCCACACCGGTGGCAAAGACGCGAAGGCCGAGAAGAACTGGCTGATCCATCTGATGAAGGATCAGAGCCCTGCGGCTGAAAGCTCCAGCGACACTGCGCCGTCGATCGAGCCGATGCTTGCTACCGCAGGAGACTTGACGGATCTCAAAGACGGCGCGAAATGGTCCTATGAGGTCAAATGGGACGGGATCCGCGCTATAGCTAGGATTTCGAACGGAGCTCTCACGTTGACCAGCCGCAGGGGTCTGGACATGACGGCGTCGTACCCCGAGCTGCAGGAGCTGACGAAGATGCTGCCGGACCGGGAGATCGTGCTCGACGGTGAAATCGTCGCGCTGGAGGACGGCCGGCCTAATTTCGGCGTACTGCAGAGCCGGATGAACCTGACGAAGAAGGCCGAGGTCGACCGCGCGGCGAAGAAGATCGCGGTGCACTTCATGGCCTTCGACCTGCTCTACTCGGACGGCACCTCACTGGTACGGCGCCCGTACGCCGAGCGGCGGGACGAGCTAGTGAGCCTGCTCGATGGCCTGGACGCCAAACACATTCACGTACCGCCGGCGTTCGAGGGTGAGGCGGAGGAGGCGCTGACGTCGAGTAAAGACCTGCGGCTCGAAGGCATCATGGCCAAGCGCAGCGACAGCATCTACCAACCCGGTCGGCGCGGCCGGACGTGGGTCAAGATCAAGCACCAGCTCACCCAGGAGGTCGTCATCGTTGGCTGGCGGCCGGGGAAGGGATCGCGCGCGCACCGGGTGGGATCGCTGCTGCTTGGGGTCAACGTCGACGGCGAGCTGACCTACGTCGGGAGGGTTGGCAGCGGCTTCACCGAGAGGGAGCTCAGCAAGACAACCGAGCGGCTAAGCGCGATTGAACGCAAGACCAGCCCGGCGGCCGGCGTACCGGATGCCGACGCCGCCGACGCGCGGTGGGTCACACCGCAGTACGTCGGAGAGGTGGTCGCCTCGGAGTGGACCGGGGACCTGCGCCTACGTCACCCGGTGTGGCGGGGCTGGCGTCCGGATAAGGACCCCGCCGACGTCGTACGCGAAGACTGACTCCGGCAGTTTTGCCCGCCAGTCTTGCGTCCGGCAAAACGGTCGCAATAACGACCACTTCGCCGGACGCTAGCGTCTCTTGGGTCGAGATCGTCTGGTCGGTTTTGTGAGATAGAGGCTCAAATAGGCCTCCTCGACTCGTTTGAGTTCGGCGATCGTCTCGGCGCAGTAAGGGTCATCGCGAAAGGCGCTGTCCAACAGGCTGGTGGCAAGCTCCGTGGTTATCTGCGCGACTCGCTGGAGTTGATCTTCGTCAACTTCTGGAGCGTGGGCCCGCAGCCCGATGAATCGGGCGTGCGACGAGCGGCGCGTTGAATCGTCGTCGATATACCGCAACTCGGGGGTGGCGAGCAACGCTCGACGGATCGCCAGGCCACCACGCTCCTCCAGCCGGAACTGCACCATCCGGTCAATGACCTCTGAATGCCATTTGATCCAGTCGTTGGTGGTCTCCAGTTCACCTGTGCGGGACTCGATGTAGGTGGAGCGCTTGTCCTCGAATCGCTCGGCAAGAGTCTGGAGGATAGCCAACTTGTCCGGGAAGTACGAGTAAACGGTCGCGACGTTGATCCCGGCAACTTCCGCGACCCGGTTGGTATTGAGACCCCCGAGGCCGTCATCGATCAAGATGTCGGTCGCGGCCTGAAGGATCTTGAGAACAGTCTTCTGCGCTCGGGGCTGTGTAGGAATGCGTCGGACCTGCCGGCGCTGATTACAGCCGGGCTCCGATGAGTCCGTGCCTGCCATGGCTATCGACTTCCGATCTTTTTGTTGACCATCTTTGGCCGCTCATGTTAGCGTCCATCTCCAAGATAAGTAATTACTTAGATTTACGGTGATCCCGCAGATCTCTACTGTGCAAGCGCTTCGCGGCAAATCCGCGCAGACGAGCGGTACTTATATACGTCGCCACCCTGGCGGATTCTCACTCTTTCACCGCGTCGCGGTGCCAATCGTTGATGAGAAACGGACACCTATGGTCATCGAATCCCTGCCCAACAAGATGCTTGACGGTCTGGTCGTAATCGACTTGACGCGCTACATCGCCGGCCCCTACTGCACGATGCTGATGGCCGACGCTGGTGCGACCGTGGTCAAGGTAGAGCCAAGCAACGGCGAAGACACCAGACATCTCGAGCCGTTCCTGGACACACCGGGCGGGGAGCAAATTTCGGCGTATTTCCTGCGGATGAACAGGGCGAAGCGCAGCGTCGCGCTTGATCTGAAACATCCCCGGGGGCTCGTGGTGCTGGAGCGACTCATCGCCTCGGCAGACGTCTTGATAGAGAACTTTCGACCCGGAGTCATGGAGCGGCTCGGGCTCGGGGCGGCACGTGTGTCAGAGCTGAACCCGCGGGTTGTCTACTGTTCGATCAGCGGGTTCGGGCACAGTGCGTCACCCAACCGTGATCGCCCCGCGTACAACGTGGTCGCGGAGTACGAGGCCGGGATTAGCGTCCCCAAAGGACCGGAGTCGATACCAGGAGCGGTCGGGCCGCCGGTCGGCGACATGTTTCCGTCTCTCCATGCGTTGAGCGGGATACTAATGGCGCTGTATCGCCGCAACACGACCGGCCACGGTGAGCGGGTCGACGTCGCCATGTACGACTCGATGCTTTCGCTCAACGAACTGAAGATCAGTTATGCCGAGCTGTATGGCAAACAGTGGGACCCGGCGGCGCACCCTTTCTACTGCCCATACGGCGTATTCCCGGTGTCAGACGGCTTCGTGTGCATTGATGTCACGACGGACCGGCAGTGGAAAGGGTACTGCGAGGCGATCGGCCAGCCCGACCTGTATCTCCTCGACGGCCTCTCTACAGGACCGGAACGAGTGGCCAGATACGAAGAGGTAATTAGAGAACCGTTGGAGAAATGGTTCGCCGGTGTCAGCCGAGACGAGGCCGTCGAGGCAATGATCGCCCGCGGCGTACCTGCTGCGGTCATCCGGCACCCAGGTGAAGTCCTCGGATCGGCACAGACGGCTGCACGAGGGATGCGGATCCGAGTGGATAGCGGGGACGGCGCGAGCGTTGACACCGCGGGCAACCCGATCAAGATCGGGACGTCGCTTGACCTGACGCAGGTGAGCGCACCGAGAGTGGGTGCCGACACCCGCTGGGTGGCGCGCGAGATCGCGCGGCTAGACGACGAGCAGGTCGATGACCTCATCAAGGAAGGAATTCTCACCAGCTCGGAGGGCACAAAATGACGATTTCGGTCAAGAACGTCGGATGCGAAGGCGCGGCAGCGTATGAGTTGCTCGAGGACCGGTGGGTGATGAACTATGCCGCATCGGTAGGCGACACCAATCCGGTGTACTTCGACAATCTCGACGGAAGGCTGCTTCCGGCGCACCCCAACTACGTTTCGCATCTCGAATGGGACGCAATCGGCGAACTGCACGACAAAATCGTCGGCTTGACCGATGCGGACCGACTCAGCGGTGTGCACTCCTTCAACGACACGCGGTTGCATCGGCCGATAGTTTCTGGCGACGAGTTGAGCAGCATCGCGCGGGTAGTCGGCGTCGAGCGGCGGCGATCCGGAGCGCGCATGACCATTGCAGTGGTCACCTCGGATGCTGCCGGTCGGCCCGTTGCAACGTCGTACACGAGCACCGTCTACCGCGGCGCCGAGGTCAGCGACGGCGACGACGTCGCTCCCGAGGTACCTGAAATGCCTGATCCGCGATGGCTGACTGAGCCGGTCCGCTCGGAGACCATCGAACTCAGTTCCATTGCACCGCACGTGTTCTCGGAGTGTGCTCGGGACTACAACCCGATACACACAGACATGGCAGTCGCCAAGAAGGCGCAGTTGCCAGGCCTCATCCTGCATGGCACCGGGACCTTCGCCTATGCACTGAGCAGCCTCACGAACTACGAGTGCGGAGGGGACCCGACACGGGTACGCCGGTTTAGGGGCCGTCTCGGCGCGATGGTTCTGTGCCCGTCTCGCGTGCGGATGGACGTATACGCACACGCCGAGCTAGACACGCAGTTTCGCTTCGAGTTGGTCACCGAGGAAGGCGCGCCGGCGATCTCCGACGGCTACTTCGCAGTAGGCGGCTTGCAGCGCAAATCGAACCAGCAGCCTGCTGCACAGGGAATGTGACCATCGAGAGGAACGATATGACCACCGGATGGGTTTGGCACGAGCGCTATGGCTGGTACGACACCGGGCGGTACGCCGGCGTAATACCGCCTGGCGGCTGGGGTGAGCCAGACATACATATGGAGAACGGCGAAACGAAGCGACGACTGGCGTCATTGGTCTCGGCCTGTGGGCTGTCCGACCAACTTCACAGCATCACGCCGCATGTTGCCTCCGACGAAGAACTGCTCGTCGTACACACCGGAAAGTATCTGAGTTATCTCAAAGAGCAGGATGCTCAGTTTCGCGGCGGAGTAGCGGATATCGGCATCGGTCGTACGACGTTCAGCAGCGGCGATCTGGAGATCGCCCGGCTCGCGGTCGGTGGCGTCATGGACGCGGCCGGGGCCGTAGCGCGCGGCGATGTGAAGAATGCATATGCCCTCACCAGACCGCCGGGCCATCACGCCCTTCCCGACACGGGTCTTGGATTCTGCGTGTTCGCCAACATCCCGCTAGCGATCCACGACATTCGCAAAAAGTACGGCGTGGAGCGCGTAGCTGTCGTCGACTGGGATGTGCATCATGGCAATGGGACTCAAGACATCTTCTGGAACGATCCGAACGTCCTGACGATCTCTATGCACCAGGATCGACTCTTTCCCAAATTTGGGCTCGTTGGCGAGCGTGGCGGCGCGGAGGCGGAGGGCTCATGCCTGAATATCCCACTGCCACCTGGATCCGGTGGCGGCGCGTACCGCAGCGCGTTCGAGCGGGTGGTCATCCCCGCCCTTGCGAAGTTCCGCCCCGAGATGATTGTCGTGGCCAGCGGCTTCGACTCGGGCAACTTCGACCCAAACGGCCGGATGATGCTCAACAGTGGTGACTACCGATGGATGACCGAGCAAGTGCTCGAATCGGCGCGGCAGTTGTGTGACGATCGCGTTCTTGTCGTACACGAGGGTGGCTACTCAGCGTTCTATGTCCCGTTCTGCGGGCTAGCAGTCATCGAGGCACTCAGTGGCATCAAGAGCCCCGCAGACGATCCCTGTCTTGAGCGGCTCGTGACCAATCCGATGCTCGAGTTGCAGCCACACCAAACCGCCTACATCGACAACGCCGTCACGACGTTGAAGTGCATTCGATAGACCCCTATGCCAAAGGCCTCGGCCTTGATCGTCTTCACGAAGGAGACACCATGCACAAAACCAAACGCGGGATCGCCATTGCCGCACTGCTTCTCGCAGGATCCGCACTGATGACCGCTTGTGGCTCGAACAGCGACTCCGACTCGAAAGAGATCACCATCGGTGCCATCTTGCCGCTGACCGGGCCGGCGGCCGACCTCGGACAGCACAGCAAAAACGGCCTCGACCTATATCAGGATGTCGTCAACAAGGATGGCGGCATAACAGTGGACGGCAACAAAAAGAAGGTCAAGATCATCTACTGCGACACGCAGTATCAGGCCGCGAAGGCGATCAGCTGCGGCCGAAAACTTGCCAGCCAGGACCACGTCACCGGCATGGTGACCGTGACGACGACCGAGACGCTTCCGCTGTATAGCTTCAATACGAAGAAGGGGTCAGAGTTCGTCATCGTCAGCAGCGCCGCGACGGACAAGATCGTGACTAGCAAGAATCCATACGCGGCACGTTACTGGTTCAACACCAAGACCTACATGCCCGGCGAAGGAAAACTGCTCGCGAAGGCGAACAAGGATAACGACCTTGGCATCAAGAAGATCGCCGTGCTCACCAGCGACGACGAGTTTGGTACGGCGTGGACCGACAACTTCAGCAAGGGAACTGAAGTTGCAGGATTTCCGAAGGCTGCCACCGCCACATTTCAGCAAGGCACGACGGATCTCTACCCACAGTTGACGCCGCTGATCTCATCCGGGGCCGATCTGCTCGCGATGCCCGTGACCTGCGACCAAGCGGCGCAGGCGGTCAAACAAGCCAAAGAACTCGGGTACGACGGCCGGTTTATGTTCATGCTCGCGTGCGACGCGGACGACCTCAAGTCGAAGGTCGCCAACCCGGCCGACATCGACGGGGCGCTGTTCGAGAGCGGCCCGTGGAATAGCCCGGAATCTCCTGACAAAACTTTCCGGGAGCAATACAAGGCGAAGTTCCCGGACATGCCCTTCGACCCCAGCGCATCAACGACCTACTCCCAAGCCGCCTGGATCGTCGAGGCAATCAAGGAGGCCGGTACGACGGATGTGAAGAAGGTGCGCGCAGCCATGCCCAAGGCGCTGAAGAAGTCGGCAAACACGGTCGGCCTGACAGACATGCAAAAGAACGGCGAAACCACCGGCGTCGTCCATCTGCGTCTGGTCAAGCCCGACGGGTCCTACCAGGAGATCGAGTAACACTTCTACCGACTTCCACTGGAAGCGAGGAGAACCGATGGGTCAAATAACACAGACATTTGCCAACGGGATCATGCTCGGAAGCATCTACAGCATCGTCGCGGTAGGACTTGCGCTGGTATTCGGCGTCATGGACATCCCGCAATTTGCGTTCGGCGCGCACGCCATGATCGGCGCGTACATCACGTGGCTGATCGCCGACGCATCCGGCAGCTATTGGATCGCCGTCGTGGTGGCGGTTATAGCGTTGGGGTTTCTCGGGGTCCTCACCCAGGTGGCGATCTTCGACCCGCTCCGCAAGGCGCCGCCGGCGACGATGTTCATTGCCGCATTCGGTTTAGTAATGGTGCTTCAGGGCTTCGCGTCTGTGATATGGGGCGCCGACGCACGCCGCGTGACGTCGGCGGCGTCCGGGAGCTTCACGTTCTTCGGCGCATCGATCACGTATCAGCGACTCATCATCGTCATTGTGAGCGCCGCGTTGTTCATTGCGATGTTCGTCTTTCTCAAACGCACGCGGACGGGAATCTCGATTCGAGCGGCTGCCGAAAGCGCTGTGGGAGCGACGGTGGTCGGCCTACGTCCGCGCGCGATCTCGCTGCTTGCGATGTCGATCGGCAGCGCGTTGGCCGGACTTGCCGGAGCACTTCTCGCCCCCGTTTCCCAAGTCACGCCAACGATGGGTGACTCGCTATCGATCAAGGCGTTCGTCGTCATCATCCTTGCGGGGATGGGGAGCATCGGAGGCGCGATCGTCGGCGGTCTTGTGCTGGGCCTCGTCGAGGCATTCGGCTCTGGATACATATCGCTCGACTGGCGTGACGGGTTTGCCGTTTTCGTACTCATTGCGATCCTCGCGTTGCGGCCTGAGGGCCTGTTCGGAAAGGAGACGAAGGCATGGCGCTAGCAAGCGAAGTCACCAAGCCCTCGCGTGGCTCACGTCGTACGCCGACGGCCGGGCAGTTGGTCCTCGGCGCGGTTGCGGTCCTGCTGATGTTGATGCCGGTCATCTTGCTGTCCGACTACTACATGCAGATCGCTACCCTGGTGCTGATCTACACCGGCCTCATGGTCGCCTTGAATGTGTGTATTGGGTACGCCGGACTTGTGTCGGTCGCCCACGGTGGAATATTCGGCGTCGGCTCGTACGCGACCGGCATTCTTATGGCCAACCACGGGTGGAACTTCTGGTACACACTGCCGGCGGCTGCCCTCGCCGGTGCGTTACTCGGACTCATCATGGGCATCCTGACTCTGCGCCTGCAGGGTCACTATTTCGTGATCGCGAGTCTCGGATTCGGACTGCTGGTCTATCTCGTCGTGCTCAACTGGTCGAGTGTGACCGGGGGTGCGCAAGGACTCGGACCGATCGCGCCGTACGACTCGTTGTTCGGAATCACCTTTGAGGACAGCGATTCCCAGTACTACTTGATCCTTGCGTTTGCCTTCGTCTTCACCGGATTGATGTTCGCGATCCGTCGTTCCAAGTTGGGGAGCAGGCTGGAGGCGATACGTCAGAACCAGCGGCTCGCATCTGCGGTCGGCATCGATCCTTCTCGCACCCGCCTCGTCGCATTGGTCGTCAGTGCGGCGATCGCCGGGGTGGCGGGCTCGCTCTACAGTCCGTATGTCGGATTCCTAGATCCTTCGGTCAGTAATCTCGATGTGAGCTTCAAAATCGCGCTCGCGTTAGTCATTGCGGGCGTGGGGACCGGTCTCGGGCCGCTCGTCGGCGCGGCCGTCTACATCGTTCTTCCAGAGATGCTGCGTGGTGTCGAACAGTATTCGTTGATTGCGCTCGGCGTCGTGCTGCTTGTCGTCGTGCGGTTCGCTCCACACGGACTCGTCGGAACCGCGAGTGACTTGTACGACCGGCTGATAGCCGCCGGCCACCGTCCGCCGCCGGATCCGAGTCCGCCCGATCAGGAGTCGCCGGGCGATCTGTCGCGCACCGGCGCGCTGTCGGGAGGTAAGCGATGACCGATGTGTTGACGGTGCGCGGACTCACGCGCCACTTTGGCGGTGTCCGTGCCGTGGACGACGTGTCGTTCACCGTTGCCGAGGGAGAGATATTTGGGATTATCGGTCCGAACGGGGCCGGAAAGTCGACGCTGTTCAGTCTGATCGCGGGATCTGACCGGGCGAGCACGGGCACAGTAGAGGCCTTCGGTCGACGCATCGACGGGCTGACGCCGTTCCGTAGGTCGCGGCTGGGACTGGGGCGCACATTCCAGAACAGTCAGATTTTCGGCGAGTCCAGCATCGCAGACAACCTGGTGATCGCGGGAATCGCTCATGAGCGCCGGTTGGGGAAGCGAACGGTCAAGGACCAAGCGGCGATTGTGCTCAAGCTGGTCGGGTTGAGCGACGACGGTTCCAGACAGACGATGTCGTTGCCGCTGTTCGATCAACAGCGCCTTTCGATCGCTATGGCGCTGATGGGTGCGCCCAGCATCCTGCTGCTCGACGAGCCGAGCGGCGGGCTCGTCGAACAGGAGGTTGTAGCGCTGGGGCGCCTGCTCGACGAGATCCGCGACACGGGCGTCACCGTCGTGGTCATCGATCACAAGATGCGACTCATGACCACGCTGTGCGATCGGATTCTCGCCATGGCGACCGGAGAGGTGCTGTTCGAAGGCGCGCCTGAAGAAGTCGTCAACGATCCAGGCGTCCGCACCGCTTATCTCGGCACGAAGGAGGACCGATGATCCTGTCGGCAGAAGACGTCTACGGAGGCTACGGAACTCGTCGGGTGCTCCACGGCATCAGCATCCAGGTTGACGCCGGTCAATGTGTCGCGGTGGTCGGGGCGAACGGCGTAGGAAAGTCGACATTGCTGCGCTCGATCGCCGGGCAGGTACCACTCTTGAGCGGTCGCGTCATGCTCGACGGTGAAGACGTGTCAGGTCAGGCGTCGTCGAAACTGGTGCGCAAGGGTCTGGTGCTGTGCCCGGAGGGACGGCACCTCTTCTCCGGACTGACGGTGCGCGAAAACCTCATTATGGGCGTGACGCCACTCAAGGTAAACGCGGCCGACACTGAATTTCGGATCGCCGCTGCGGCAGAGATGTTTCCAGTAATCCGGGAGCGCGCTCGGCAAGCCGCGGGCACGCTGAGCGGCGGGGAACAGCAAATGGTCGCGATCGCACGCGCGCTCGTCGCTCGTCCCCGGGTGATGATCCTTGACGAGCCGACGCTCGGTCTGTCGCCGATCATGACCGACACGGTTATCGCCGCGATCCAGCAGATCGTCGCGGACGGTACCGCCGTACTTCTGGCCGAGCAGAACGTCCGGGCCTCGTTAGCCATCAGCGATTTCGGCTATGTCATCGAGGGCGGCCGAGTAGTGGTCTCCGGGACGGGAGCGGACCTTCTCGATGATGCTGCCGTGGTCGCGGCCTACCTCGGCATCGAAGCGGAGATCGCGGCGCCTGAATAGTCCTCATGTCCGACGTACTGAAAGGCACATCAATGACCCACCCCTCTGACACAGCGGACATATTCACCGCCGGTGACGAGCTCTTCTGCAGCGAGTGGTTTGAGATTGACCGCGATCACCTACGGCAGTTCGCATATTCGACCTACCTCACCGCGGACGACGTGGATCTCACGATCAGCAATAACAATCCGCTCGGTCCAGATCTCATCGACGGCTTCATGCTGCTGAGCCTGTTATTGCATTTCGAGTTCAAGTTCGCGCCACGTGGAGTCGACGGCTCCTACGGCTTCAATTACGGTCTGAACAGCGTCCGATTCACGTCACCGGTCATGATCGGCGAGAGGATCCGGGTGCGGTCGACGGTCGCATCACTGGTTCCGCGCGGCGATGACCGGCTATTGACCACCGACAACGTGATCGAGGTCGAAGGACGGCAGAAACCGGCCATGGTTGCGCAGTGGCTCGTATTGAAATGCGCTCCGACCGAAGATAGTCGCTAGCGTGGCGACACCACGCTTCGACAAGATCAGTGACTACCTGCGCTACTGGGCGTCAAAGGCGCCAGGCAGGACGGCGTACCGCCATGGAGAAGATGTCGCGACGTACAGCCGTCTCAACGCCGAAGTCGACCGGTTTGCGCGTGCACTGCTCGCGGCCGGGGTCGGGGCAGGCGACCGGGTGGCCGTCCGGTCGACCCCACGACCGGAGTTTTGGATCTCGTTCCTGGCCACGACCTCGATCGGTGCCGTGTGGCTGGGCATCAACCCTCGCTACAAGGAGCGCGAACTCGACCACGTCATATCGGACAGCAAACCGCGGATCGTGTTCGCGCAGGTTAGTGCGGATGACCGGACCGCGGACGACGAGCTCACGCGGGTTCTTGTTGACGGCGGCGCACCGCCGCCGGTGACCTTCGGCGACGAACCAACGGAGCTCGCCGAGTTTCTCGCTGCGGGCGGGGAGGTCTCCTCGGTCGAGCTGAAGCGTGCTCAAAACGCGGTCGAGCCCGACCGGGCGGCGCTAATCGTGTACACCTCGGGAAGCACAGGGGTACCTAAAGGAGCGATGCTCTCCAACGTCGGGCTGTGCCGCAGTTTCGAGATTCAGGCCCGACATCACGGAGACGACGTCATGGCCGTGATTGCTAACCTACCGATCAATCACATCGGCGGAGTTGGTGATCTGTGCTGTACGCCGTTCATCAACGGAGGGTCGATTGTTTTCCAGGAGACATTCGACCCGGCCGCGATTCTCCGGGCGGTAGAGCGCGACGGTGTCACGACCTTGATGCAAGTGCCGACGATGTTGAAGATGATCGCGGAGCACCCGGCATTCGACGCGACCGATTTGACGACGCTGAAGAGCGTCCATTGGGGCGGCGGGCCGTTGCCGCTATCCATCATCGAGGCGTATCGGTCGCGTGGACTGCGCGTCGGCACGACATATGGGCTCACGGAGATTACCGGGTCGGTGACGTATTCGAAGGAATCGGCATCGAGCATCCAACTGTCCGAAAGTGTGGGTCACCCTGTCGACGAGGTAGACCTTAGGTTGGAAGCCGAAGACGGCTCGGCGGCCACGACCGGGAAAGAGGGTGAGATCCTCGTCCGGCACCCCGGCCAATTCATCGGCTACTTCAACCGGCCCGACGCGACATCCGCGGCGATGAGCGACGACGGCTACCTCCGTACGGGAGACGTCGGCGTACTGGAACCCGACGGCTCACTCAGGCTCGTCGGTCGCATGCACGAGATGTACAAGTCCGGCGGATACAACGTGTACCCGCGCGAGGTCGAGTTGGTACTGGAATCGCACCCCGAGGTACGTCTCTCCGCCGTAGTGGCGCGCCCCGATCCCGTGTACGACGAAGTTGGCGTGGCGTTCGTAGAGATCGGCCAGTTTGACGAGGAACCTGAGATTGAGCTGCGTAGATGGTGCCGAGCGCGTCTTGCCAACTTCAAGATCCCCAAAGAGTTCCGAATCGTAGAAGCACTCCCGTTACTGCCCATCGGCAAGGTCGACAAAGTCGCGTTGCGAGAGCAGGCGCGCGGCTAGGGCGGTGTGATGCGGCTGGCGTCCGGACAAAGACGCCGCCGACGTCGTACGCGAGGACTAGCGATTGCGAGGTTCCCTCGCAGTTACTCCCACCCGTTGGTGATCCGCACGCACTAGCACAGCGTGATAAAATGTGCGCATGAGAGGTAGTGAAAAGTCGGCAACGCTAGATACGGCGACTGTGCTGCGACTTCGCGACGCGGATATCACGGAGTCTGAGTTGGCGGAGGCTCTCGATCGAGTACTCGGCGCAACGACTGCGGTTGGCCGTATCCGCACAGCGCCGACGCTGTCAGCAGGCGAGCAGTCAATCCTCGATGCCCACGGTGGCATCGTTCCGGCGAGCGATGAGGCGATTCGCTCGGGTGAACATGACGTGATCGCGCGCTTGGCGTTAGTCGATGCACGAACGCTCACTACGGAACAGGTCGCCAAACGGTTGAAAACCGACCCTAGCCGGGTGCGGCACCGGCTGCGGGCGAGATCGTTGTATGCGTTGCCCAGCACCGGGCGGACTCGGCGCTTCCCAATCTGGCAATTCACCGATGGGGGGGTGGTGCCCGGGTTGAGGGAGGTCCTTGCCGCGCTGCCGGAGGATATGCACCCGTTCGAGGTCGAGGACTTCTTCTCGAGCCGGTCTAGCGAACTGGTGCTCAACGGTGAGGAACTTTCACCCCTATTGTGGCTTCACGCGAACGGCGATCCCGCACGAGTCGTGACCTACGCGATGAGTATGGCCGAAGGGTTGTAAGTGGCGAAGTTGCCCGCGCCGCCTTCGGTCGATGAACTACGGCAGAACGAGCCGAAATTCTATCAACTTGAAGGCGTACTGTGGCGCATCCATTTTCTCACTGCCGCACATCCGTCAGTGTGGGACGGCTTTCGTTACTTTGGCCCGCTTCCGAGTGGGCGATTCGACCCGCAGCCCGCGGGCGCCGCCGCGATCAGTTCCGAGGGTGTTGCATATGTAGCGCGCGACATCGCAACCGCTCTCGCGGAGGTCTTTCAGGTTGGCGGATCGATGTCGCGACGGCGGACCATCAATACCGTCCGGCGTTCGCCGTACCTGACGGGTTTCACCGTTACTCGTCCGATGACACTCCTCGACCTCACGGAGGTATGGCCGGTATCAATCGGGGCGTCCCACGCGATCAATACCGGCAGAAAGGACGTGACCCGGGCATGGGCGCGAGCCTTCCGGGAAGCGTGGCCCGACAGCGATGGTTTGTATTACTCCTCGTCGATGACAGGACGTCCATGCGCAACGTTGTTCAATCCCGCGCGTTCAGCGTTACCTGTGGCGCCAGATCTCAGCCGTGGCCTCCGGGACGATGCGCTTTACCGAACAATTAGGGCCGCCGCGCTGGAGATCGGATACGACGTCATTTGACCGCCCGCCCGGCAGAATAAGGCTTAGGAGCGCGGCTGCAGGACTGCCTGCGATTGCGTCACCTGGGAGAGCAGCTTGCCGTCCTGGTTGGTGATCTCGGTGCGTACGACGATCACGGTGCGTCCGGCTTGCAGCGGGATCGCGGTGGCGTACGCCGTTTCACCCTCGCGCAGCCCGCGGATGAAGACGGTCGAGGACGAGGTGGTCGTCGTACCGGCGCCTTCGGGCAGGTTCAGCATCGCGCAGATCGCGCCGACCGAGTCGCCGAAGGTCATGAACGCGCCGCCGTGCATGATGCCGCCGGAGGTGCAGATCTGCGGCGACCATTCCAGATGCGCGCGCACTCGTTCGGGCGTAGCTTCGTCCATCACCATGCCGAGGGACTCGGCCCACGGCTGCCGCTTGACGAAGTCCTGCGGGTCCTTGTCGGCGATCGACTGGATCGTGGTTTGTGCCTCGGCCATTCGTGTCTCCTGAACTGTGTGTATGCCGGATAAGCGGGTTACTTCGGATCTATGCCGAGCTCTTTCATCGCGGCCGGGAGCGCGGCGCCCATACCCTCCACGACGGACTTGAGACCGGACTGCGGGCGGATCATCACGCGTAGGTCGTCGATCAGGCCGTCGGCGTTGACGTGGATGAAGTCCGCGCCTTCGAGCTCGCGGTCGCCGACGCGTGCCTCGAAGACCAGGACGCTGTCCGGAGAGCCGGGATCGCCGATCTCGCGGGTGTAGCGGAAGTCTTCGAACACGCGGTTGACCGCACGGAGGATCGCCGAGACGACGGGTTTGCCTTCGTACGGTTTGTAGACGGCCGGGCTACGAAAGACGATGTCATCGGCGAGCAGCGCTTCGATCTTCTCGTGGTCCTGGGACTCGACGGCCTTCTTGAAATCCTGCATAGTGACTCCCTGGATCGGCGTACGCGTTGATACCCGAGCCTACGCAAAGAGGGACGTGCGCAACATGAGGGAAGTGGATTGTTGATGGACAGTACGTCGTTTGACGGCCGCGTCGTGGTGGTGTCCGGTGCCGGGTCGCGCGGTGATGGCATCGGCAACGGCCGCGGGTCGGCCATCCTGATGGCGCGCTCCGGCGCCCGGGTCGCGTTGCTCGACCAGCGTCGCGACTGGGCCGAGCAGACCCAGCAGATGATCAGCGACGAGGGCGGCACGAGCATGGTGGTCGAGGCCGACGCCGCCGACAACGACTCCGCGCGGGCCGCGATCGATCAGGTGCTGGCCGAGTGGGGCTCGATCTACGGCCTGGTCAACGTCGTCGGGATCGGCGGGGCACCGGGTACGGCGCTCGACGTGGACCCGGACGCCTGGGACCTCGGGATGCAGATCAATGTCAAGTCGATGATGCTGATGGCGAAGTACTGCCTGCCCAGCATGCTGGAGAACGGTTCGGGGTCAATCGTCAACCTATCCTCGGTCGCGGGGCTCAAGGGCGGCATCCCGCACTTGCTGTACCCGACGTCCAAGGCGGCCGTCATCGGTCTCACCCATGCGATGGCCAGCCACCACGGGCGGCAGGGCGTCCGCGTCAACTGCGTCGCCCCCGGCATGGTCTACACCCCCATGGTGTCGGCGCGTGGCATGACCGACGATGCCCGCGCCGCGCGTCAGGAACGTTCGATCCTCGGCACCGAGGGCAGCGGCTGGGATGTCGCCGAGGCCGTGCATTATCTGATGAGTGACGCCGCCAAGTGGGTGACCGGCGTCGTACTCCCCGTTGATGCCGGGGCGTCAGTCGGTACGCCGAACTACCCGACCCTTCCCGCAGACAAAGGTCCGTTCAAGAATCACTGACACGAAGATGGAGAACTACATGACCGAATCGCCTCGCGTCCTCCCAGTCCCGCCGGAGGAACGCACCGAGCAGCAGCAGCAGCTGATGAAGGACGCCGGCAAGGAATACCGCGTATTTAGCACGATGATCCGCCATCCCGAGGTGTTCGGCGCCTACCTGCCGCTCGGGTCGCGGCTGCTCGGCAAGTCGATGCTGACCGGTCGTGAGCGGGAGATCCTGATCCTGCGCGCGGCGTACGGCGCCCGCGCGGACTACGAATGGGGCCACCACGCCCGGATCGGCAGCAAGGCAGGGATCGAGGACGAGGTGATCGCGCAGTTGGGCACCGAAACGCCGGCGCTCGACCCGAGCGATGCGCTGCTGGTGACCGCCGCGGACGAGTTGCTCACGGACCACCGGATCGGCGAGCAGACGTGGACTGCGCTGGCCGAACGGTTCGACGAGAAGCAGATTATCGAGATCTGCATGCTGGTCGGTTCCTACGTGATGCTCGGCGGCGCGCTCAATTCGATGCAGGTGCAATTGGAGGACGGATTCCCCATCGCTCCCTGGCTTTAGCGACGTTCAACCGCGGGAAATGGGGGCAAAATAGAAGTGTCAAGTTCTTCTCCCCTAGGAGGTGGGCCACAATGACCACCGAACCGCAAGTAACACCCCAGACAACCGCGTCGATGGCGCGCCATCCGGACATGCTCGAACTGCGTGAACGCTATGGCCGCGCGGCCGAAGAGCCGATCACGAAAGGCGCCGAAGGCCTGACCTTCCTCGCTGCCGGGTACGTCGCAATATCGGCCTGGGTCGTCGGATTCAGCGGCAGCGCGCCGTCACTGACGATCAACAACCTGATCGTCGGCGTCGCCACAATGGTCGTCGTACTCGGCCTCGTCGCCGCGTATGAGCGCACCCATGGCATGTCCTGGGTTGTTCCCCTGCTCGGCGTCTGGCTGATTATCTCGCCGTGGGTGATCAACGGTGTGACGACGTCGACCGGGATGATCCTCAGCAACGTGATCGCTGGGGCGTGCATCGTGGTATTCGGCGGCGGTATCAGCGTGATGAGCAGGTACGCCCTGAAGCATCGCTGATCGTCGGTCTGACACAACTCCGCCGGCGAGCTCAACACCTGTTGGGTTCGCCGGCGGAGTTGTACTGTCATCGAGAGGTGCGCCGTGGAGCGTGCTCTAGCGGAGGGGTTGTCGGATGGCAGATATCATTGGGGACTGCGATGCTCGGTTCGAGCCGGTGCGTGGGGTTGTCGGCGATTTAATCGACAAAGGCGAGGACGTCGGTACGTCGGTCACGGTGCTGATTGAGGGCAAACCGGTCATCGACATCTGGGGCGGCTGGGTCGATGAACAGAAGTCCGCGCCGTGGGGCCGGGACACGATCACCAACGTGTGGTCGACAACGAAGACGATGACGGCGCTGTGCGCGCTGATGCTGATCGACCGAGGCCAGCTCGACCCGGACGCCCCGGTCGCGAAATACTGGCCGGAGTTCGCGCAAAACGGCAAGGACAACGTGCTGGTGCGGCACCTGATGTCGCACACGTCCGGGGTGTCGGGATGGGACCAGCCGGTCGAGGTCGCGGACATCTATGACTGGGACAAGTCGACCGGAATGCTTGCGGCGCAGGGACCCTGGTGGGAGCCGGGTACGGCATCGGGGTACCACGCAATCGACTTCGGGCACCTTATTGGTGAGGTCATCCGTCGGGTCACCGGCAAGAAGCTCGGCGAGTTCTTCGCCGACGAGGTCGCCGGGCCGCTCGGCGCGGACTTCTTCATCGGGCTGCCGGATTCGGAGTTTTCTCGGGTATCCAACGTGATCCCGCCCCCGCCATTGCCGATCCCCGAGGGGATCCCGATGGACAGTGTCATGATGAAGACGTTCAGCGGACCGGCGCCGGACGCGTCGGACTCGTGGACTCCCGAGTGGCGCCGCGCAGATATCGGGGGAGCGAACGGTCACGGCAATGCCCGCTCGGTTGCGCGAGCCCAGTCGGTGATAGTCAATGGCGGCGAGGTGGACGGCGTACGGCTGCTGTCCAAGGACACGATCGACCTGATCTTCAAGGAGCAGTCCAACGGCGTCGACCAGGTCCTCGGCGTACCGATCCGGTTCGGCATCGGTTACGGCCTCGAGGTCTCCGAGCAGCCCTACATTCCCGTGGGTCGGGTATGTTTCTGGGGAGGCTGGGGCGGTTCGGTGATCATCAATGATCTTGAGCGCAACTTGACGATCAGCTACATGATGAACAAGATGTCGCCTGGCCTCGTCGGCAGCGTCTCCAGCGAAGCAATCGTGAAGGCCGTCTACGCCGCCCTCGATTAATCTGTCCGCTACTCCACTACGAAGTCCGGTAGCCGTTCCCCGACGTCGAGCATCTGCGCGATCGCAGCGGCTGCGCGGGGAGCGCCTTTGCCGTCACCATAAGGGTTCACAGCGTTCGCCATCTCCTTATATGCCGCCTCATCCCGCAGCAACTCAAGTACCGATTCGACGATCAGCGGCCCGTCGGTCCCGACGAGCCGCACGGTCCCGGCGGTCACGGCCTCGGGGCGTTCGGTGGTGTCACGCATGACCAGCACCGGCTTGCCGAGGCTGGGTGCCTCCTCCTGCACCCCGCCCGAGTCGGTGAGAATGACCGTCGAGGCGGCGATCAGCCGCGCGAACTCGCCGTACGCCATCGGCTCGGTCAGTACGACGTTGTCCAGCTCGCCCAGGATGGGCACGACCACGTCGCGCACGATGGGGTTACGGTGCATCGGCAGCACGATCGCGAGGTCGGGTTCGGCGCGGGCGATCTGCGCGACGGCGTTCATGGTCTCGCGCATCTTCGCGCCCCACGACTCGCGGCGGTGGGTGGTGATCAGCAGGATCCGCCGGCCGCTCGACACGATCTTTTCGATCGCGGGGTCGGATAAATCGATCTGTTGGTCGACGGTCCAGTGCAGGGCATCGATCACAGTGTTGCCGATGACCGGCACGATGGACTCGTCAATGTTCTCGGCGAGCAGGTTCGCTTTGGAGATCGCGGTCGGCGCGAGGTGCAGGGCGGCGATGGGGGACGTGAGGCGCCGGTTCATCTCTTCCGGGAACGGGGAGCGCATGTTTCCGGTGCGCAGGCCCGCCTCGAGATGGACAACGGGGATCTGTTCGTAAAATGCAGCCAGCGCACCGGCGAACGCGGTCGTCGTGTCGCCCTGTACGACGACCGCGTCCGGGCGGGACTGAACGAGCATCTCGTTGATGCGCTCCAACGCCCGAGTGGTGATCTGAGTGAGGGTGGCGCCGGGCTGCATCAGGTCGAGGTCGTGGTCGGGGGTGATGTTGAAGATGGCGTTGACTTGGTCGAGCATTTCGCGGTGCTGCCCGGTGACCGCGACGATCGGCTCGATGTCATCCTGACGGGCGAGGGCCTCGACCAGTGGCGCCATCTTGATCGCCTCGGGACGGGTCCCGTAGATCGTCATCACACGCAACATCTTCGCTCCTCTAAGTCACATCAACCGATAGCCGCGTCATGGACGCCGTACCCAGGCTCACCTGGCCCAAAGCCTCGCGGCGTAACCATATCGCTTGTGCTCGTGCCGCCGAGAAGCCGGCGGAAACTGGTGCCAGCCGCCTTTCGGCGGGACGTGACGACAGGGCCGGACGGTGCGCGCACAGTCGCGCTGACGCGATGCTCCGAGTTAGTCGCGCCTCGATTTTCGTGATGCGATGGCATTCCGCGGCGTAATGCGGCAGAATGCAAGGCAGCCATTCTCAATGTTCGGGGGGACATGAAATGAGGCTTTCTGTAATAGGTTGCGGTTATCTGGGGGCAGTGCACGCAGCGTCCATGGCAAAACTGGGCCACGAAGTCGTTGGTATCGACATCGATCAGAATCGGATCGATACCTTAAGCGCAGGCCAGGCGCCATTTTACGAACCGGGTCTGCCCGAGGTGCTCAACGAAGCGCTCGCATCCGGTCGACTCAGGTTCAGCACCGACATGGCCAGCGCGCGTGATGCGGACGTGCATTTCTTATGTGTCGGTACGCCGCAAAAGGCGGGCGAATACGCCGCGGACCTGACTTACGTGGACAGCGCGATCGATGCGCTTATCCCATACCTTGGCGAGGGCGCGCTAGTCGTCGGTAAGTCGACGGTGCCGGTAGGCACGGCGGCGCGGTTGGATATTGCCATTCGAGAAGCACAGCCGTCGGCGATGCTCGCTTGGAATCCGGAGTTCCTGCGCGAAGGTTTCGCGGTAAAGGACACGCTGCACCCAGACCGGCTCGTCTACGGACTGCCAGTTGGATATGCCCACACCATCGCGAAGGCGATGCTAGACGAGGTCTATGCGGCCACGATCAAGGACGGGACACCCGTAGTGCAGACCGACTTCGTGACAGCCGAACTCGTCAAGG
This sequence comes from Antricoccus suffuscus, assembly GCF_003003235.1. NCBI lineage: Bacteria > Bacillati > Actinomycetota > Actinomycetes > Geodermatophilales > Antricoccaceae > Antricoccus > Antricoccus suffuscus. The sequence goes on along the minus strand of NZ_PVUE01000005.1, from coordinate 145,644 downwards.
TAGCCGCGAACTCGTTCCTCGCCACCAAGATCTCCTTCATCAACGCGATGGCGGAATTGTGCGAGATCACTGGCGGTGACGTCACGCAGCTCGCTGATGCTATTGGACACGACAAGCGCATCGGTCGGCGGTTCCTCAACGCCGGAGTCGGGTTCGGCGGTGGATGCCTTCCGAAGGACATCCGCGCGTTCATGGCAAGAGCAGCGGAGCTCGGCGCGTCCGAGCCACTGTCATTCCTTCGGGAAGTCGATGCGATCAACGAACGGCGTCGCCATCGGATGGTTGAGCTGACAATCGAAGAGTGCGGCGGTTCTATTCGTGGAAAGCGAATCGCAGTGCTGGGTGCTGCGTTCAAGCCGGATAGTGACGATGTACGTAACTCTCCCGCTCTCGACATTGCCGCGGCGCTGCAGGCCGGCGGCGCGACAGTCATTGTCACTGATCCACAGGCGTTGGATAATGCTGCTCGGGTCCAGCCAACGTTGACTTACGCGAAGCCGATTTACGAAGCAGTGCTGAACGCGGATGCGGTGTTGTTGCTGACCGAATGGTCCGAGTATCGAGAGCTGGATCCCGATTCCCTCGCTCAGCTCGTGCGAAATCGCTGCATTCTCGACGGCCGGAATGTGCTGGATCCAGCGGTGTGGCGGGCCGCAGGGTGGAGTTATCGGGCACTTGGACGTGCGAGTGCGAATGGCGCTTTATCGCTCGCGACCGTTTAGAGCTGGACGCGAACGTTTAGAGCTACGAGCGTGAAGACGCGATAGGCCAGCGCGCGGGTGCCGCAGCCAACGGGATATTTTTGGGTTGCTTCCGCAACAAACGTCCGATGATGCCCCGGTGACTGTATTCAACCGTGCCGAAGTGCCGTGCACCACGATCTACGCAATAGCGCTAGCCGATGAGTACGCCGACCCACGACAACCGGATCTGTTCAAAGAGGCAGGGGTAAAGTAGCGAAATAAACAGCTTGGTTACCGGCAACACTAGGAATACCGCGGCACAAAGCCCGATTAGAGCCCAGCGCCGGACACGTAGGCGGGTTGAATCGACATACCGCTCCCAGACGATGTACAGCGCGTAAAAGAAGCCGACAAGACCTAGTAGGTCGGTGGCTGTCAGTCCATTCCTAGGGGTGAAGGTGATCAAAACCGGACCTTCGAGCCGATTGTTAGCAACCAGCCAGATGCCGCTCGCGAGCGCCAGAAAAACAGCAGCTATTGGTGATCGCGTGATTCTGCTGGCGATTGCCGCAATCACCAGCACCGCTAACGAAATCAGAGGTACTAAGAGCATTCCGTGACTTTCTTGCGGTCCAAGACGCCCTCAGTACGGGCGCGAAGCGGAGTCACGCTGTAAAGCGTTTGGTCGCAGCCGAGTTGAGCGCCCTAATGTATCCGGTCGGCTTGCTGGGCGCGGCTTCGGTAGGGTGCAGGGCGATATCGCGTCTTTGGCCGGGAAGTAGGTGAAACCACGAGTCATCGGGGTTCCAGCCCGGTACGTCCAGTGAGACCCACTGGGCGAATCGGCGCGATTCGACTTCTACATGCCAATCTTCAGATCCGGATTGTGCCAGTGAAGAAGTCAAGCCCAAGTCTGGCTCTCGGTCGCGCGCAGGCCCGCCCGGCAGGTGCACGGCGCTCGACACCGGATCGCTGTCCGCGTTTAGGAGCGTGACGCCGATGACGTCGTACGCAATTGGTCCGAATTTGTGCGCCCACGTGAGATCGCGAAACCCGGTGAACATGGAATCAATTGTGACCGTGAGGCCGTCGCGTCGACCTATGTTGATCGGTATCTCAGCACTGTCTACGCACAACTCGCCGTTCGTAAATAACTCTGCACGGAGAACCCCGTTGAATGTCTGGCCGGTGTCATTTACGAGGTGTGCGGCCAGGCCGTTGAGCCCCTCGTCGGTAAGTGCTACAGCGACCGGTGCCATAAGCCGTCGCAGTACGTGCCACGGAGCCTTAGGTTGCCCGAGGGCGTCGACAATGCCTAACCCAGCGCCCGCGACGAGATCGCGGAGATGGAAGATGATGGCGCCGGCCATCGGAGATGACGTGCGGCGCCACTCCGACATTGTCGCGGTGAAGAGCTCGGCCACGGTCGCTCGTCCGAGTTCAAGCGCTCGATCTGCGTCGTAGTAGCGGATCTGGTCGGGATCGACGCCGAACAACAACCGCGTGTAGTGGTTGCGCACGTCCTCGAAGTCCCACGACGCACCCGCGTCCCGATAGACGGAACGCTTCCATTCGGGATGGTGGCCGGCGGAGCTCGGTCCGCCGTACACCTCGTCGATTGTCCGCGGCTCGGACGGTGTCGCGAAGGCAAGGCACTCTGCGGCGAAACGAACCCCCGATCGACGCGCATCGTCGAGCTCACGCAGATAGGCACCCACACCGTAGTAGTGCGCCACTCCCGTGTCTGGTCGGGTCGGGATGTCGCCACCGGTCGGGCTGGATGGGAGATAGGGCACCTGAGGCAGCCGCTTATGAAGCGCCTCGGGGATGAGCGCGTCGAGGGCGGTGATGGTGTCGATACCGCCACGGCCGGCGTACGTCGCCTGTTGCTCGATCTCGCTGCCGCCACTGATTACAGTGACACAGGGTCGTCCTTGTAGTCGGGTCAGCTGCTGGTCGATCTCGGTGGTGAAGGAGCCGGCCCAGTCGGGATCGTCTGGTGGGTCGTAGAACGCGAGCATGCAGTCCTGCCACAGGAGTAGGCCGAGTTCGTCACAGAGATCGAGAAAGGCGTCGTCCTCGTAGATGGTTTCGCCGCTGACTCGGACAACATTAAGGTTGGCGTCGCGCAGTTGCAATAGACCGCGACGCTGATCTCCATGCGTGGCAGTGAAACTTATCGGGTCCATCGGTGTCCAGCAAGCGCCGCGGGCGAAGATGGGAGTGCCGTTGACGATCAGCGTCAAGCCGTCATCGTGGCGGTCCGCTTCGATGGTCCGGAATCCCACTCGACCGAGGTCGATTCGTGAGCCGTCGATCTCAAGTGCAACTGAATACAGCGGTTGCTCGCCGTGTGTGTGCGGCCACCAGTGCTCGACCTCAGGCAGCGCAATTTCCCCAGAAACTTGCCAGAGTCGACCGTCGTCGCTGTCGAGCAAGTGTAGGTCCAACTGCACACTGTGATCGCCGACGACAAGGTGTGCTGGACCATCCGCGAGCACGCCGCGCAGTGTGAGGTCGACGGTGACCGATCCGCCCGGTCCGTCGGGGTGACATCGGGCGTGCAGGTCTCGCTCCACCAGGTCGATCTTCGCGCGTTCGCTGAGTCGTAGGTCGCGCCACGGTCCGACGGGTGGAGGAGTGTGCGGCCAGCCTTCCAGCCGGCCGAGCAGAGTCGTCCTGATCCAGCGCAGCCCGCGATGTTGGAGTCGCGCGACTTTCCATCGTGGGCGCGGCTTTCGCTTAGACAGCAAAGGATGGAGCGCCGCGCACCGGATAAGTAGTTCGTTGCCATCAGCGAGTTCCTCGATATCTAGGCGATGAGTCTGGAACATGTTTTCGGAGTGCAGTAGATGCTCGTCGTTGAGCCACACGTCCGCGATGGTCGCAAGCCCGCCGAACTCGAGGACCCATGGACCGGGGCCGTGCGGGCGCGAGAGCTGGGCGCGAAACCACCAGTCCTCGTCGTCGTAGTCGCGATCGCGAAATGGTCTGCCAGCCGCTCTCAACGCGGCCGCAGCCGTGCCCGGTACTTCGATTGGGATCCAAGTGACCATCGGAAGGATGCGCAACGATGGCGGGTCAAGCGCGGAGCCAGACCGGACAGCGGCACACTCCCACGTGGTGCCATCTGTTGAATTTGGCGTCGTCATTTCATCTAGGCGTATCGCGCGGTCAAGATCGTCGTTGCATCATCCCAGTCCGTGGCCAACTGACTGAAGATCCCATCCAAATCGATGTTCCTTCCTCGCGCGAGTCGGGCCAGCCCGAACTCGAGCGCCTTGCAGCGGTCGGCAATCGAGCGGTACGCCGCGGCGGCCTTGGGCAGGTCGCCCGGTCCGCTTGGCTCACGCGCGGCAAGCCACTCGACGAAGGATGCGGCGAGCTCGGCGCTCGCGCCGCATTGCCTGCACGTCCCGAAGGCGTATGCGTGGAAACCTTCGATCCCATGGGAGCGAAGCCAATCGATATCGGACTCCAGTCGCGAATGGAATCGGTACATCGGGTTGGTGGTTGGCAACCTGCTTAGGTGCGTGCGCAGCAGCTCGACGGTCGACCTGAGTTGCTGTTCTGGATCCTTGCGGCGTAGTCGATCGAGCCGAATTATCTCGACGTATGGCGGCAACCCTTCGGGGTTGGCATGCTGGCCTAGTCTGAAGACCCCATCGAAGTCATCTCCAGACAACTCGAAATATCCCGCATTGTGGAAATAGCCCAGTCGGCGCGCGTCGACGTCGAGCATCTGTGCCACGATCGTCGACTTGACATGCGCTATCTGGTAGGAGACTCCGCGGGTGTCAGGGAGAAACCACGAATCGACCTCGACGGTGAGCAGCCTCCCCCGCGCGAGTTCTTCCGCGACGTGCTCGATGATCGGGCGCCATGCATTCATCTCGAATACGTCGATCCCGTAGGCCGCACGCAAGTCTTCCGGTGGAAACTTGAAAAACGTCCACTGACCGACCTCGAAGTCGGTGCTGATCGGAAAAGCCGCGCAGGCGAGCGGGTCGAGGCCTAGGGCGTGCAGGAGCTCGATCCACACGTCGACGTAGCAGTTCGTCTCGGTCCAGACCCGGTCGCTGCGATGCAGCGGATCCTGTTGATATGAGGCGGCGTCGATCGGCAGCAGGGAGAGTGTCATGGCCATAACCTGCTTCGCACGCCCGAGGGCCAGCGGTCTGGGTTTAGACCATGAGTCTTCAGCAGCGCCAGTGCTATTCGTTCAAGACCGAAGCCGATGCACGCCGAATGGGCCGGTTCGCCGTCCGAGGTGGTGATGGAGAACGGGCGCCCGAAATGGTCCAGATGGCAGTTCGCTGAGGCAATCGCGGTCGGTGACTGGTCCGAGGTGATCGGGCAGACGATCTCGAACTTCAGCGCGGTTTCTTTCTGATTCGCCGCGAGCATCCGGCCCACCCGACCGAAAAAGGGGTCATTGGCGATCACCCGGTCCACCGGGAGCTTCAGACTTCCCAGCAGATCTTGGCCACGGTCCAGCCAACTGTCCCGGTGTTCGGTGGCGCCGTCGGGTTCACCGACGTACACGTACTCGTACTGCCGGAAGCTTTGCATCCGCGCCGGGTCGACGCTCGGTTCGTGCCGGAAGCAGTACCCCTGCAGCTCGAATGTGCGCCCGCCCGTCGGCATGACCCCCGTCAAACTTGGGTAGAGCGGGTGGCACGCCGCCGAGCAAAGCACCACTTCGGAAGGCGTCAGCGCCTGCGTCCAGTCGCCACCCTCATCGGCGACCTGTAAAAGCGCCGCATGGTCACGATCTGAGCCGACGAAGGTGTCGACAGAGCCGATTAAGTCCGGAAAAGAGCGGAGGTAGTCAGTCAGCTCGAACACGCTGCGTGGCATCAGCGGCGGGAAGTACAGCATCGGCTCGGCGCGTCCTTCGCCTGCGGCGGACGCTGCCGCTTCGACGCCGCGCACGATGTTTTCGAACGTACGAGAGCGGTGATAGAGACCGTCCACTGCGGAGCGGGCCAAAATTCCAGCATTAACTAACTCATCGCGGAATATCAGCTGCGCAGTTGGAGTATCGGTCGCGTTCGCGGCCATGACTATGACTCCCGGGCGACGAGCAGCAACTGCGCGTTGTTGGCGTTGATCCGGTCGTTGTTGACCATGAGCTGCGCGCCGTACGCGTCTCGCAGGAGCCGACCGAGCGTGAACGGGCTGTGGTTGGCGTAGCCGGCCATCCCGCAGATCAGCAAAGCGCGCTGCACGATGTCGACGACGAGCGTGGATGCGGAGACCTTCAGTGCATTCATCGAGACGGCGAATCCGATCGACGTGGTCTGGTCCGGATCGTCGGCGACCTCGGCGTAGCGAGTGCGCGTGCCGATTACAACGTGGTGCAGTTGACTGAGTACGTTGGTCAGCTCGGCTAGCCGTAGCGCATTTGGCGGCACCGTGCCCGGTGTCTTGCGGGCTGCCGCCTGTACGAACTTACGGGCCTTGTCACTCGCCGCGGTCGCGATCCCGAGCCAAAGTGAGGACCAGAGGATGTGCGAGACCGGAAGCATGGTCTGGCTGGAGATGTCACCGTACGGGTCATCGACGATGTCCGTGCGCGGACCGGTGGCCCGGAGGATAAAACCGAGGCTGCAGGTGCCGCGGAATCCGAGCGCGTCCCAACTCGACTTCTCTTCGAGTTGGAGGTTTTCCCGGCGACAGACCACCAGGACCTGGTCGTTGGGCGGGCTTTCGGGGTCACGGCGGGCCGTGGCCAACACGGCATCGGCGTACTGGCCGTAGGAGATCACCGGTGCCTGCTTCGTGAGCTCGAACTGTCCGTTCTGACCCAGCACCGCGCAGGTGCTACTGCGCACGTCGCCACCAATCCCGACTTCGGTCGTCGCGGAGGCGAGCAGTAAACCGCGGTCGGCCACGTCTCTGATGAAGTCGAGCAGTTGCGGCGAACGCGCATGCCTGACGAGGCAGGCGACCTGGATTTGATGCATGGCGTAGACCATCGCGGCCGACGAGCAGTGCCGCCCGAGTTCGGTGACTGCGGAGGCCACTTCCTTCAAGGTGCAGCCGAGCCCGCCCAGTTCAACGGGAATCAGGGCGCGCAGCAGCCCGGCATCGCGCATCGCATCGATTGCCTCTTGCGGGAATCGGGATCGCGCGTCGACATCCTCGGCGGCCGGCGCGGCCACCTCGACGCCGATGCGTTGCGCTGCAGCCACAATAGGCTGAATCGCCTGTGTCCCTTGCTCTTCCGAGATCACGGACATTGCCGCCGCCTACACGCGCGACGGGGTTGCGGCCCCGAGTTGGGTGAGCGCGGCGGTGATGGCCGTGATGGATTCGAATGTGCTCTTGCGGAGCATGGAGTCCGGAAACTCCACATCGAACGTGTCTTCAAGCGCGAGCATGACATTAACGCTCGCGTGCGACGTCAACCCCGCCCGGTATAGATCTGCGTCGGCCGATAACGTGTCGACGTCGATGGGCAGCCGCCCGTGTGCAGAAAGCACTGATCGGACGTCCGCGTCCATTGGGTCCATGAGAAATCCCCCGATTTCCTCTTCAATTGTCTCCTGGTCTCCCCAGGAGCAGTACCTGCATAAGCCAGTCCTCAGGACTTGGGTTTACCCAGGCCACCGTATACCTATGACCGTCGCGACGGCGTGAGTTGAGCCGTGACTTATTGATAGCGAAAATTGGCTGAACCCGCCTTCGGCCGCGAGTTCTCTGGCAGCATTTGTCAGATTCAGCTCGCACCACCCGCCCGGTTGACGTTGGACCTCGATGTCACGCCAATTTGGGATCCGGTCGGTGGGTCGGAGGACCTTCAGCGCTGCCTCTTTCGCGGCGAATCGCGCAGTGGCCCCGGGCGCTAGTAGTTTCGGCGCGGCATCGACTGGGCCGCAACTCTCGATTTCATGCGGAGTGAAGAGGCGGGAAAGATATCGTGCCCCATACATCCGGATCGACCGCTCGATTTCGTCGATGGCTTGGATGTCGGTGCCGACTCGGATGTCGAAGCCCAACGGCGCCGATCCAAGTCGGCAACTTTCACTCATGAGGCGAACACTAGAACCGTTTTCCTGACTCCGCCAAACCTGGCGTGTCAAGACTTCAGATTGACCAGGTGGCCCCGCGCGCGGCCGCCGAAACGGCGTAACATTCGGCGTGTCCCGTCGTGCTCGCTGTGACGTTTGCGCGGGTACTCGAACCGACGCCATTCCGGGGGGTTGGTATGACGAATGATCCGACATTGCCACGGGCAATTGCCCGAGACGTCAACAGTTCCGTTTGGACGCGCGATTCGGCTGTCTACGCCAAGCTTGACTCCTGGACCGATCCCGGTGAGCGGCTCGTCGTGCACTCGATCGCCGATGAGGTCAGGGGGAGGCCGCTACTCGATGTTGGTGTCGGCGCCGGCCGATCGGCGTGGCTCGTTGGTCTGCTGAGCGGGGACTACGTGGCGGTCGACTACACCCCGGAGATGGTGGAGTTGGCCCATCGGAATCTGCCGAACAAGCGGATCCAGCTTGCCGATGCCCGGAGTCTGGTTGATTTTCGGGATGACCACTTCGCGTTGGTCTTCTTTAGCCACGCGGGCCTCGACTCCCTGGATCACGATGGTCGTAATCAGGCGTTGCGTGAATTCTTTCGCGTGCTCCTGCCCGGTGGCTTGCTGGTTTACTCGACACTCAACCGGAGCGGGAATTTCTACAAGTGTGGACCTGGGCCCGTCGGCAAGGATGGACATCGGCCGGGACCGTACCAGGCGGCGCGTTTTGTTGCGCGGCTAGCGCAACGGCCGATCGAACATCTACGTGGTTTTGCGAATGTCCGTCGACTACGACCGAAGTTTGAGGATCACGGGAGTTGGGCGATCGACACGATGCCGACACATGAGTGGGACCTGGTCGTGCACTATGTGACAGCGATCGAAGCTCGTCGCGAAGTCGTCGATAACGGTTTCGATTTTGTCCGCGCGGTTACTCGTGAGGGTGAGACGATGGAGATTGATCATGCCGAGACATCCACGCCGTGGTTTCACGTAGTGGCCCGCAAGCCGATGTCAGGCGATTCGCTGCGGCCGTTGGAGTGAGGTGTGGATAGCCCAGGATGGTTCGGACCACCTGATCGTGCCCTGTTCGGGTGGCTTTGCGTGCCAGACACCGAAGAGGCGTCTTTGGGCGTGTTGCTTTGCGCATCGGTCGGCGAAGAAGAACATAACGCCCATGAGACCTTTCGGGAATTGGCCTATGCCCTCGCGACTCAGGGCATTGCTTCCTTGAGATTCGACTACCACGGCACGGGCGACTCGATGGGCAGTTGGACCGACCCCGGACGGGTGGAGGCATGGATAGGCAGCGTTCAGACGGCACATGAGTCACTCCGAGAAATCGGCGTAAGCAAGGTCGCGGCTGTGGGAATGCGCTTTGGTGCGTCACTGGTCACGGCCGCTACACAACGCGGGCTGATCGACCTCGATGCCCTGGTGCTGTGGGATCCATGCGGCGGTAAGAGCCTGCTGCGTGAGGGACAGGCGCGCCGTCCGAGCCAGCGTGAGCCGGCCGCCGGGGCTGCTGACACGCCGGGCTACCTGTACTCGCCGGATACCAGCCGCGACATGCGCGAGCTGTCAGTGGCAAGTCTTCCGCCCGGGGACATTGCCTCGCGCCTGCTGGTACTCACCCGAGATGATCGACCAACGCCGCGCGCGTTGCGCAGGCGGCTCGACGGAGGTGACACCGAATGGGGCCCAGCTGTCGGTCAAGAGGACCTGCTCGACCTGCCGATGACAGATAACGCGGTGCCTATGGAGTCGCTCGGTCGGATTGTGCTTTGGCTGCAGGAGATCGCCCGCCATCCACCGCAGCATCTCCGAGCGAGGCTCACACAAAAGCTGACCCTGTCAGCGGACGAGGAAGGTCGGCTGCTCACCGAGAGAGTGGTTTCGCTAGGCCGCATCGGGTTGTTTGGCGTCGTTACCGAGCCAGCAAGATTGCGTCGCGCACCGACCGTCGTACTGATTAACGTCGCTAATGATCGCCATGTTGGGCCGGGCCGCAGGTGGGTTGATTACGCGCGATTGTGGGCAGTGCAAGGGTTCCGCGTACTGCGTATGGACCAGAGTGGAGCGGGCGACAGTCCGTGTCACGAGGGTCAGCGGTTTGGTGTCCTTTATGCGCGCGAGTGGTTGGGCGACATGCCCGAAGCGTTGCGCTCGGAAGAGTTGGCGGGGTCGCCGGTGGTGCTGATCTCGCTATGTTCGGGTGCCTACAGTGCCATGGAAACGGCCTTCCAAGAGCACGTTGCTGCCATCTACGCGATTAATGTGATCCTGCATGCGACCGTGACGAGTAAAGCGTCCGATTTACACGATTCGCGTCGAGTCGCCGCGCGGCCGCCGATCGCCCCAATACTGCGGCTCTATGCGGCGCGACCGCGGCTGGCAGCCTTATTGTGGCGCATGTATCGGCAGGTAACCGTCTGGAATGCGCCTATGGCCGCCGTTTCTGCGCTTACTCGGAAGGGAACGGATGTAATCCTCGTTGTGAGCCCGAACGATGGCCGCCATTTCACGGAGAGCGCTTACTGGACGGCATTCCACACGTGGCGAATGAGACGGTCTGGCAGGTACCGGATGCTCAGATCTGCCGAGATTGATCATCCGTTGATGACACAGGAAGGGCAGAACTGCGCGATGTCTGCAATTAGTGCAGACCTCCTTAGCCGGTTCCCCGTTCGTCCGGAAGGGGTACCCGAGCAGGATGCTCCGGATAGTTATCGGAAGCAGCTAGGGCTGGGTCGACAACTCACGTAGGCCCGAGTCCGTTGTCCGGTATTCGCGTCCGCACTCGCAACGTAACTCCGTCGGTAGTCGTTCGCCACAAACACACACCCAACCAACGAGCCTGCCAGGATTTCCGACGACGAAGCCATGGTCTGGGACGTCTTTAACAACGACTGTCCCGGCTCCCACGAATGCGTGATCGCCAATAGTAGTGCCGCACACGACTACTACGCCGGCGCCGAGCGTGACACCGCGCCGCACCGTTGTCGAAAGCAGCGATTCGGGACCACGTTTTATGTGTGCTCTTGGTTTCAGGTCGTTGGTAAACACCACGCCCGGCCCGAGGAATACGTCGTCTTCGATCGTCACGCCGTCGAAAACCAGTACTTGGTTCTTGACCGTAACGCGATCGCCGACCACAGCCCGTCCTTCGACGAACGCTCCGTCACAAATATTGCAGTCGGCTCCAACGCGCGCACCCCGCAAGACGTGCGCGAATGCCCAGATTCGCGTACCGGGACCGACATCGTCGCTCTCGCAAAGGCCGTTTGGGTGCACATACACAGCTTCTAATGAATTCGCGATTGAATTCATTTTCATTTCGTCGCCCCTGTCTGACCGTGGTCGACCGTCGATAGCAGACGGTCTAGATCCCGCAGTGGAACCACGGTACTGGACAACACGACAGGTCCGCGGGCGGCAGGCCCACGGCGTTTTTACGTTGAATGCAGGTGAGGTGGTGTATTTATCTTTCCTGACCTGCAGACAGGATCGCCCTTGGCTTGTACAGTGAGGTCATTAACGGGGGATCGGTCCGGGGGCGGACCGAGTGAGTAGAAAGTTGAATAATGTCTCAGGCTGTGGGGGCCGCCGTAATTGGCGCGGGCTATTGGGGTCCAAATCTAGTTAGAAATTTCCGTGGCAGTTCCGATTGGGATCTTGTCGCTGTGTGCGATCTCGACGAGGATCGCGCCAAGCGCGTCGTCGGGGCGCGCTCAACTATCGACATCGAGACTTCGCTCGAAGCCGTACTGGCGCGCGATGACGTCGATGCCGTTGCGATCGCCACACCGGCGCATACGCACGCGCCGATCGCGCTTGCAGCGCTGGCGGCCGGCAAGCATGTACTCGTAGAGAAGCCGCTCGCGGACACGATGGAGTCGGCTATCGCGATGGTCAACGCAGCGCGTGAAGCGGGACTCGTATTGATGACCGATCACACCTACTGCTACACGCCGGCGGTCAAATATATCCGCGATGTAGTGGCAAGTGGCGAGCTCGGCGACATTTTGTACATCGACTCGGTACGCATTAACCTTGGTCTGATCCAGCCCGACGTCGACGTCTTCTGGGACCTTGCACCGCACGATCTGTCGATCCTGGATTTCATTCTTCCGGGCGGGCTTCGTCCTGAGGCAGTGTCGGCCAACGGCTCTGACCCACTTGGCGCGGGCAAGGCGTGTGTCGGGTACCTGACGATGCCGCTCGCATCGGGTGGGATCGCCCACGTCAACGTCAACTGGCTGTCGCCAACCAAGATCCGCCAGATGGTCGTCGGCGGAAGCCGCCGCACACTGGTCTGGGACGACCTCAACCCGCAGCAGCGGATATCTATCCACGACCGCGGTGTCGATCTGACGACCCAGGCTATTGACGGACTGGACCCCGAAGCCCGCAAGGCGACGTCGGTTTCCTACCGGCTCGGCGACATCACCGTTCCGGCGCTTCCGGAGCGTGAGGCGCTCTCCAACATGGTCGCGGAGTTCGCTGATTCGATTCGTGGCAAGCGCGCCCCGGTGACGGATGGCGACGCCGGCGTACGCGTACTCTCGGTGCTCAACGCGGTCGGTGAGAGCCTCGCTGCCGGCGGTGCACCAATTCGTCCGCAGGACGAGGCAGATGAATTCGACAAGCTTGCCGTGGGGCTGCCTGTCGCGGGATGATTCAACCAACTACATAAATGTCATAAATCGGGGGATTTAAGATGACAGAAATACCGGGAGCAAATGTTCTCGTCACCGGCGGTGCGGGCACCATCGGTTCAACAATCGTCGACCAACTGCTTGAGGCGGGTGCCGCGAAGGTAACCGTCCTCGATAATTTCGTGCGTGGTCGCCGCGAAAACCTGAGCGATGTGCTCGACGATCCACGACTGCAACTTGTTGTCGGCGATTTACGGGACGTCGATCTGGTCCACGACGTAACGAAAGGGTCCGATCTCGTTTTTCACGAGGCGGCCATTCGCATCACGCAGTGCGCCGAAGAGCCACGACTGGCGCTACAAGTCCTCGTGGATGGGACGTTTACCGTCCTTGAGGCTGCCGCGCAGCACAAGGTGGAGAAGATTATCACCGCGTCGTCAGCGTCGGTCTACGGCCTGGCCGAAGAGTTCCCGACGACCGAACGGCACCATCACCACAACAACGACACGTTTTACGGTGCGGCCAAGTCCTTTAACGAAGGGATGATCCGTAGTTTCCGTGCGATGTACGGGCTCAACTATGTCGCCCTTCGCTACTTTAATGTTTACGGTCCTCGGATGGATATCCACGGTCTGTACACAGAGGTGCTAATTCGGTGGATGGAGCGGATCGCCGCCGGTGAGCCGCCGCTGATCTTCGGCGATGGGCTGCAGACCATGGACTTTGTCCACACGGTCGATATCGCGCGGGCCAATCTGCTTGCCGCGACGTCGGATATCAACGAGGGCGTGTACAACGTGGCCAGCGGCACCGAGACGAGTCTCGCCGATTTGGCGCGTGCACTGCTCGCGGCGATGGACTCCGATCTGGCCCTCGAGCACGGTCCCGAGCGTGCGGTCAACGGTGTCACGCGCAGGCTGGCGAGCACGCAGGCGGCAATGACCGATCTGGGCTTCCAAGCCGAGATCGACCTAGCGTCGGGGCTGCGCGGTCTTGTTGACTGGTGGCGTGCGGAACAAGTTGAAGCGAACTCCGCCGAAGCGGGTGCGTCTGCATGAGCCGTATCAATGTGATGCAGCCATACCTTGGAGATGAGGAGATCGCCGCAGTTGCCGCCGCGATCACGTCTGGCTGGGTGGCGCAGGGTCCGCGGGTCGCCGAGTTCGAAACGTCATTCGCGGCGAAACAAGAGGCCGGCTATGCGGTCGCCGTCTCAAGTTGCACATCCGCGCTGCATCTGGCGCTGATCGCCGCGGGCGTCGGTAACGGTGATGACGTCGTACTGCCATCGTTCTCATTTATCGCGACCGCTAACGCGGCCGTCTATGTCGGGGCCCGGCCGGTATTTGCCGACGTCGATATCGCGACCGGCAATGTCACGGCGGCGACGATCGAGGCGGCTCTGACACCCGCGACGCGTGCGGTCATCGTCGTCGATCAGGGCGGGGTGCCGGTCGACCTCGACCCCATCAGGGCACTGTGCGATCCGCGCGAGATCGTTGTTGTCGAAGATGCCGCGTGCGGCTCAGGTTCGACGTACAAGGGCCGCCCGGTGGGCGCCGGCGCGGAGGTCGCGGCATGGTCATTCCATCCGCGCAAGATCATTACCACCGGCGAGGGCGGCATGATTACGACCTCGCGGGAGGAGTGGGCGACGCGGGTACGCCGGCTCCGCGAGCACGCGATGAGCCTGTCCGCAGCGGACCGCCACGCCAACACGTTGGCCGCGGCCGAGCAGTACTTGGAGGTTGGTTACAACTTCCGGATGACGGATCTGCAAGCAGCGGTGGGTGTGGTGCAGCTTGGGCGTCTCGACGAACTCGTGGCGCGTCGCCGCGAGATCGCCGCGGGCTACGCCAAGGCGATTGACGAGATCCCCGGGCTACGGATCGTTGCCGATCCCGAATGGGGAACGACCAACTATCAGTCTTGCTGGGTTGAGGTCACCGAAGAGTATCCGCACGACCGTGATGGCTTGCTCGTTGCCTTGGCGGAGGCCGATATCTCTGCCCGCCGCGGCATCATGGCCGCGCACCGCGAACCGGCGTACGCCGGGCGCGACACCGGTGACGCGTCGCTATCCGTCACCGAATACCTCACGGACCACACGTTGATTTTGCCGGTATTTCATCAGATGTCCGAGTCGGAGCAGTCCCGTGTCATCGATGTCCTGCGACAGACTTAGGTGATCGGCAATGGCAATCGAGCGGCTATTTCTTGTTGCGGCATCGGGACTCGCGCGGGAGGTTCTTAGCGCTATACGGGCCTCCGACACGCATAAGGTAATTGGCTTCCTCGACGACAACCCTGAGTTGCGTGGCACGTCTATCGATGGCGTGCCGGTCGTTGGTCCAATTACGGACGCGGCGGATCACCCCGAAGCGAAATTCCTCCTGTGCGCCGGTTCCGGGATCGTACGGCGCAGCATCGCGCACAACCTGAGCGCGTTGGGGATTCACCGGGACCGGTATGCGACGGTCGTTCATCCGAGTGCAATCATCCCGTCGGACTGCACCGTCGGGGCCGGTACGATCCTGCTCGCGCACGTCGTGATGACGACCGCGGTGTCGGTAGGCGAGCACGTCGTGGCAATGCCCAACGCGACACTGACCCACGACAATGTCATTGAGGACTTCGCAACGCTATGCGCCGGAGTGACCCTCGGAGGCAGCGTTCGGGTGAACGAGGCCGCGTATCTAGGAATGAACACCTCCGTACGGCAGGGTCTGTGTGTTGGCGCCGAGGCAGTCGTAGGTATGGGATCGGTCGTGCTCGGTGACGTGGTTGACGGTTTGACTGTCGCGGGTAACCCCGCGAGACCGTTACGCCGTGTCTCAGAGAACAGGACACTGGCAAGCCCTGTGCTCTCGGAACGAGGGCGATAGACATGGTCAGACGTTTTCGGCCCAGGGAGATCGCTAGTACGCCTACGGTCACAGTTGTCATCCCGTGCTACAACTACGGGCACTATCTGCCCGAGGTCGTGTCCGGCGTGCTTGAGCAGCCGGGTGTCGAGGTTGATGTGATCATCGTGGACGACGCATCCCCGGATGGGTCAGGCGAGGTCGCGAGAGACCTGGCAGCATCGGACCCCCGAGTGCGCCTAATCGCGCATTCGACAAACAAGGGTCACATCGCCACATACAATGACGGGTTAGGACAGGCGACCGGGAAGTATGTCGTGTTGTTGTCGGCAGATGACCTTCTAACTCCGGGATCGCTCTCGAGATCAGTGGCGCTGCTTGAATCCCGTCCCGATGTCTCATTTGTATACGGCTATACCCACGACTTTGAGGCCGAGACACCAGAGCCACGGCAAACAACCACGAGTTGGTCGGTGTGGTCCGGGGATGAGTGGATAGGCCGCCTGTGCCGGCGCGGTCACAACGTGATCACTAATCCAGAGGTTGTCATGCGTACGGAGGTCTTCGCCCGGATTGGGGGGTATGACCCGTCGTTACCGCATGCGGCAGATCTCTATATGTGGCTGGCGGCCGCGGGATGCGGGAACGTTGGGCGTGTGAACGGGGCAGATCAAGCGTTTTATCGCGTGCACGGCGCCAACATGCACCTCACTGACTACGCGGGTCTGATGACCGATCTGCGCGAACGGCGGGCAGTTTACGATCGCTTCCTGACTACAGAGGTAGCAAGGCACTCGCAACGCGCGAGGTGGCGGCGGTCGTCTAGCAGAACACTTGCGCGCGAAGCGGTGCGCCTTGGTTGTAATTCGTATGACGGGCACGGTCCTTCAGAGGAGTACTCGTTGGAGGATTATGCGCGATTCGCAGTCGAGACATGGTCAGGGATCGAGCGCACTATGCTCTGGCGTGCCTATCTGCGACGCGTCAATGGTCCGGTCCCATCCTGGCGTCGCTCGAGCGCACTAGCGGTGTGGAGGGTGCGAAACGCCCTCAGATGGCGTCGTTGGCGGAGGTTTGGCACCTGATGAGCGGTCCCGACGACGGACTGGCCGCCGGGGTCCGACGAGGTCTGGGCTGGGGGTCAATCAGCGCCATTACGTTACGCATGGGCAGCCTTGTCCTAGGCATTGTTCTTGCTCGACTGTTGTCTCCCGCGGAATTCGGAGTTTACGCGGTCGCGTTGACCGTCCAATCGGTCCTCATGACGCTGGCAGACCTTGGAATGAGCGTGGACCTAGTCCGCGCCAAGGATCCAGAGCGCCGGGCACCAACAGTGGCAACACTGAGCCTGTTGGCCGGAATCGTGCTTGCGCTAACGATGAGTCTGACGTCGGTCCCCGTTGCCACGATGTTCGGGTCCGCGAGCGCCGCACCCATCATTATTGTTCTGTCCCTGACCCTGGTAATGGGCGGAGCTGGCGTCGTACCTTTCGCAAAACTTCAGCGAGAATTCAAACAGAAGCAACTTTTCGCGACCAGCGCGGCGGACTTTATCGTCGGCACGGCAGTTACGGTTGGTCTCGTCGTTGTCGGACTGGGGCCTATGTCGCTGGCGGTAGGACGGATTGCCGCGCAAGGCGTCGCCACAACGCTTCAGTTCGTACTCGCGAAAGTGCGCCCGCGTTTCGGTTTCGATCGTGAGATCGCCCGCCCGGCGCTGCGATTCGGGCTTCCGCTTGCGGCTGCCAACCTGTTGTCGTGGGCGCTTCTTAATATCGATAACGTAGTGATTGCTCGCGTCGCTGGTGAAACTGCGCTGGGTTTCTATGTCCTCGCGTTTAATATCTCCAGTTGGCCGATGACGGTAATCGGGCAGACCGTGCGCGGAGTCTCGCTTGCAGCATTTTCACGGCTCGCCGAGCGACGCGAAACCGCGAGCGCCGCTCGCGGAGGACCTCAGGAGACTGCGGAGCGAGATAAGGACCTTGCCTTCGGAGTCGCGGTAACGTGGGCTGCCGCAGTGCCTGCAGGCGCCTTATTGGTTGCATTGGCCTACTCAGTCGTTGATCTTTTGTATGGGCACCGGTGGGCACCCTCGGCCGCGGTGCTCGCGGCGCTCGGCGTGTTCGGTGCCTCGCGGGTCCTGTTCGACCTTATTGCGACCTATCTGATGGCTCGCGGCGCATCCGGGCCGGTGCTGTGGGTTCAGATTCTCTGGATTTGCGCGCTCACACCAGCCATGATTGTCGGCACACACTTGTTCGGAATCGTTGGCGGCGGTTGGGCACATGTTGTGGTCGGCGTGGCAGTAATCTTCCCCGCTTACCTTCTGGTGCTACACCGGCGCGGCACCGATATCGGGGCACTTTTGGGCGCGCTATGGCCGCCGATCCTCGCGGCCGTGCCCGCGGCCTTCGTCGCGTATTTCGTTGCGTCGAAGTTCGACGCGGCATTTCTCCAACTGATCGTGGCCGGACCGGTGGGGCTCGCGCTTTACGTGGGGATTCTAGTGCCGTGGCTATTGCGGCTACGTTCTCGCTGGGTCCGTTCGCGCGTTGACCCAGACTTAGCGCAGACCACAGCCTCGACTCCCGATCCCGCGGTAATAATGACAGGAGCGACAGTCGAAGGTAGCGCGACAGGTGCGTTGTCCAACGCCAACGCGACTGAGACTCCACGGATAGGAAGCCCGCTATGAACTGGTCCGATATCCCATGAGCGCATCAACGTGGAACTTAACCGAGATGAATGGCATATCGAAACGGCTCCGGATAAGTCCGAAGCCACCTGTCGCCGGTGACGTCCCAGCTTTCGTGTCTGTTGTCATTCCCTGCTACAACTACGATCGGTTCCTTCCGGACGCAGTCAACAGCGCGCTCACCCAGACCGGGGTCTCGGTTGAGGTCATCATCGTTGACGATGCATCAACCGACGGCAGCCTCTCGATAGCGAGGGCCCTCGAACGGCGCGAACAGCGCGTCAAGGTTTTCTCGAACGAGCAGAACTCAGGTCCCGTTATGACTTTTAACCGCGGCCTGCAGGCCGCGACCGGTGAGTTCTTGGTTCGGCTTGACGCCGACGACCTGTTAACCCCGGGGTCCCTCAAACGGTCCGTCGCCGTCGCGCGCGCATTCCCGAGTGTGGGGCTCGTTTATGGCCATCCAGTTCACTTTTCTGGTGACGTACCACGCACGGCCAGCACGAAGGTCTCTACCTGGACGGTTTGGCCCGGGCGGGAGTGGTTGTCAGCGCGCTGCGCGTCGGGTGTCAACGTGATTACCTCGCCGGAGGTGCTGATGCGGGCTTCTGTTGTCGACCACGTCGGTGGTCAACAACAGCAACTTGCGCATACGCATGACATGGAAATGTGGTTTCGGATTGCCGCGTTCGCCGATATTGCGCATGTCGAAGGCGTAGATCAGGCGTGGCATCGTGAGCATGGGGCGAGCCTTTCCGAACGGGCCGACACGATGATGATCCTGGAGGAGCGCCTCGCAGCGTTCGACGTCCTTTTCAGCGGAGTCGCTGCGGGGGTTGCGGGATCCGCCGCGATGCACAGGAGCGCCAGGCAAGAACTGGCGGCCGAGGCGTTACGCCGGACTTGCCGCGCACTTGACCGCGGCCGGATCACAGACGGCGAGATGGACGAGTACATCGCGTTCGCGCGGCGTGCATCCAGCGACGTCGAAGGCACTCGGGCCTGGGGCAAACTAGAGCGCCGGCGTGCGAAGCCGCCCAGCAAGTATCACCCCTTCAGTGTCGGACGGGGCATAATGCGCCGAATCGTGGACCGACGTCGATATCGACACTGGACAAAATGGGGTGTCTATCGGGATTAGCGTGAGTTTGTAGATTAGGCAGTTCGCCGCGGTGGGTTAAGGTGCCGTGGTCAGGAGTTTTGTCGTGTCGAATCGCCTGAGCGTTCGGATATCGTTGGACAAAGTAGGGGGAAGTAGAAGCATGAGTGAGTCAAATATTCCATTGGTCGATCTGGGTATCGCGCATCGGCGAGTCGCCGAGCAGGTAGCGGCCGGGTTCGCTGAGGTTCTCGAAAACACGTCGTTCATCCTCGGGCCACAGGTGAAGAGATTCGAGGAGGATTTCGCGCGCTACAGCGATTCAAGCTATTGCGTCGGGGTGGGCAATGGGACAGACGCGATTGAACTTGCCCTGCGAGCATGCGAGATCGGTCCTGGTGACGAGGTAATAATCCCGGCGAACACCTTTGTCGCGACCGCAGAAGCGGTCGAGCGCGCGGGTGCCAAGGTGGTATTGGCCGACATCACCGATGACTATCTGATTGATCCCGCATCGGTGGCGGGCCGGATCACGCCGGCGACGAGAGCGGTGGTCGGCGTACATCTCTTCGGCCAAATGGCGCCGATGACGGCTCTGCGTGAAGTTGTCGGGCCTGACGTAATTTTGATCGAAGATGCGGCCCAGTCGCAAGGCGCGAGGCAGAACGGGCAACGTTCAGGATCATTTGGGCAGGCTGCGGCCACGAGCTTTTATCCCGGAAAGAATCTTGGGGCATATGGCGATGCGGGCGCGGTGCTCACCTCCGATCAGGCGGTTGCAGAGCGACTCCAGGCAGTCCGTAACCACGGTGGAATCCGGAAGTATGAACATGAGCATTTCGGGTTCAACTCGCGGCTCGACAGCCTTCAAGCGGTTGTGCTTTCCGCAAAGTTGGCGGTGCTCGATGACTGGAACGACGAACGCCGCGCCGCAGCTGCCTTCTATACCGAGCTTTTGGCCGACGTACAGGGAGTTGACCTTCCGGTCACGGCACCGGGTAATGAGCATGTCTGGCATTTGTATGTCGTCGCGGTCGACGATCGGGACCGCGTCCTCGCCGAGTTGAACGGAGCCGGAATCGGCGCGGGCATTCACTATCCGGCCCCTGTTCACTCGGTTCCGGCGTTCGCTCATCTCGGCTACAGCACTGGCGATTTTCCGGTCTCAGAACGCGCATCCGGACGGATCGTCTCACTACCGCTATTTCCTGGTATTACGGAGGAGCAACAACTGCGTGTCGCCGACGCTGTACGAGTCGCGGTCGTGAAGGTCAGTGCGCTCGAGCCGGCAGCCTCTAATCAACGTGGCCGTTAGGAACAACGATGTCGACCTCGCGTGCCTTTCATATGCTCGCAGTAGGAAGCCGCACGCTTCGACAGCAAGGTGCGCGGGCGGCTGCACAGAGGGCCGCCCGCTTCGCCTATCAGACGTTAGGGGCATCTGAACTTGAGGTTCCGCTTGACGTCAGGGACATAGCAGATTCAACACGGTTGCGGCTAGCTGCTCCTGATGTCCGTCCTGCCCGTGGAAGCCGCCTGCGGATCGGGTGGATATGTACGCCGCCAAGCCTCGGATCGGGCGGTCACACGACCATGTTTCGCATGATCCAGGCGCTTGAGGAAGCCGGCCACGCGACCGTACTCTTTCTGCACGACCGATTTGGCGGCGACGTGCGTCACCACGAACGTATCGTCCGTGAAGGGTGGCCCGACGTCCGATCGGAGGTCGTAGACGTCGCTGGAGGAATCCGAGGCGTTGATGCATGCATTGCGACGGGTTGGCCATCAGCGCATGTCCTGGCTAGCGCAGGAACCCAGGCGATGCGTCGGCTCTACTTCGTCCAAGACTATGAACCGTATTTTTACGCTCGAGGTTCCGAATATGCCTTGGCAGAAGATACGTACAGATTCGGATTTCGATGCATAGCGTTGGGTCGAATGGTAGGAGACCTCCTCCGCTCGGAAGTGGGAGTCGATGCGGATGTTACCGAATTTGGATGTGATACAAACGTGTATCGGCATCTGGGACCGCAATCGCGTTCAGGTGTCGTCTTCTATACCCGTCCAGTAAATGCGCGCCGCGGCTATTTACTCGGCACGTTGGCATTGGAGAAATTTCATCAGCGTCATCCGGAGCAGGAGATTCACGTATACGGGCAGAAAACGGTCGATTTGCCGTTTCCTGTGACGAATCATGGGCGACTCACCCCTGCCCAATTGAATGAACTCTACAACAAAACAATTGCCGGAATAGCGATGTCGTTTACGAATATCTCGCTTGTAGCCGAAGAAATGCTCGCAGCCGGCACGATTCCAGTCGTAAACGACTCGCCTTACGCGCGCGCGGATCTACCAAGTGAGTTCGCGTCGTGGGCGAAGCCGACGCCGGGAGCCATCGCAGACGCACTTTGCGCACTGGTCGAAGCCGAGGCAATTGAGGCGCGTGCGTTGCAGGCGGCATCCAGTGTCAGAGGCGACATGTGGCGACCGGCGCAGGCCGATGTGGTCAGAATTGTCGAGGATGAAGTTTATGGACCGCCCAGTCCGGAATTACAAAGTATTGCCGATAGTGGGGGCAATAACAGGTGAGGAATTCTAGGGATAAGACATTTCTAAAATAGCTGCAGTTATTTTGAGTCCGAATTTGGCGTCGAGAACCAGTAATCAGACGCGCATGGTAGTGATCGAGGCGACATCTCCAGCAATTTGGGGCTGGAGACGCCGCCTCGCGTGCAATGTTCGACGCCTAATTTGATGGTTGGGAATCGATGAATCTTAAGGGTTGAGGATCTTGCCATCATCCCAACTGTTGTTGGACCAAACGTTCCCACTACCGCCTGCGGGGAACGATGTCGCGGCTCCAAATGCGCCGCACTTTCCGTTATTTCCGCGTTGGAACACGTTATTGGTCACTACGATTCCGGTCGGGTTGCTGCCGTAGGGTTTGCTGGGGTTGAGACCAGCGGCAAGACAATAGCCTCCGGGCGAGGCAACAAACAGATTATTGTCGTACGTAATGTTGCTGAGCGGTGCGAAGTCTCCGAACGAAGCAGCCGGACCCGTGCATCCGCCCCCGTTGCTATTGTCTTGGACGTCACAAGCGATGGTGTTGTGCTGAACGAGAACGTTCGACCCGCCGTTGCTCACGTAGCCATTGACATGCCAGTCCGAACCGGGCGCCATGTACTGGCTGTGCAACCATGAATCAGATATCGAGCAGTTTGAACCGCACAATACCGAGACGCGTGCGCCGTGCACATTTACGCGCTTCATCGTGATGTTGCTGTACCCGACAGCTGGGGTCTCTGAGGTACCGCCGTCGACTTCGGAGTCCGTAATCGATACGGAGGCCGAGTCGCTATCCGAGTCAATGTGTTTTGTGGTGCTGCGTGAGATCTGGACATTAGGAGCGGCGATCACTAGATCACAACTGATTGCCTTCGCATCAATAACCGTATTTGGCGTCGTGATCGTGCATGGTCCGCTGTAAGGGGTCAGCGCGACGCCTGCAGGAACACCCGTATTCGAAGGGCCGGGGAAACTGGTAGTCGCCGGTGGCGGCGGATCGGTTCCCGGTGCCGGGTCGGTCACGACTGGATCCACGGGAGTGGTAGTCGCAGGCGGGGTAGCAGCTTCACCGGCCTTGAAAACAACGTCAACGTAGTAGCTGGAATCCATCCAGGTTTGGTTCGGCATCCCGGCGCCGTACGTGTAGACACCGCTGTATGCAGTCAGGCTGCCAGAGGTAATGGTCTTACCGGGTGAGAGGACGCCGGTGTCATCGGCGTATTGGCCGTTCGGCGCGTTGTACGAGACCGTGTACTTCTGACCCTTCGCTACGGCGACTGGCGAGGACAGCGACGCTGTTTGCCAGCCACTTGCCGTCTCGCCGTTGAAGGTGACTGATGCGATCTGCTTACCATCTGAATTCCAGAGTTTCCCGGTATGAGTGCCCGTGTTCTGGGCAGATTTGTAGAACTGGATTCCGGATACTGTCCCGTTCTCGCTGCTCGCAAAAACAGTTCCTAGTTCGACCGAGGACGTATCGCTGTCTGCCGGGTTCTTCGGCGTCGGGTTGCCTTGCCAGATGGTTTGATTGGTTGGCGACTCTGCGTACGCATCGCTACTTTGGTGCGATGTGGCCATTGCAGCGCTGCCGACGAGTGCCAACCCCATCGCGCCGGTAAGTAGGCGAACGAGCGCCATTCGTCGCCTGGTGGGCGTGTGGGAACGACGTGAATTAACACGCATAATGAGTTACTCCTATTTGGTAGGTGCCATCCACACCGATGGCGACGGTCGGCGCGCGTGTGCCCGATAGTGCGCAAGGAAAGACCGCCACGACGTCCGGGATTTGGGGGCGACCGGGATCTACGAATCACCGGGTGGACATCGACTCAGGAAGTCTATGAGGACTTCCGCTGCGAGCACAACGTGAATCGTCAAACACCGCAGATTTGGCCGAGAGGCCTTGATTGTGGACGCCCGACTATGTAGGTGTGGACCAAAGTGCGGAGAGATCGGGGACCCGTGGTTTTTGCAGGCCGCCCGTTTCGCGCCACAGGTGCGATGGCCTCGACTTTCTCGTGGTTCCAAATTGAACTGATCGCATTCTTGCTTTGCCTTGCGTCGCCTGTGCGCGCGCCCGGAAGGCCCCAAAATCGTGCTTGCGGCCGGCCAAATATAGCGAATGTGCTAATCGTCACTGAAATAGATCCGCTCTAGTCTTTGAGCAATCCGATCCCGTCGCCTTATGGAAGCGGTCGAGGCGTCGCGCTACCGTCGCTCGGGTTACGTCTTGCCGCTTCCCGTCGCCAGTCCGCGCTGAGGCACACAGACATGCGGGTTAATTCGCCTTACGGGGCCTGTAGCGGACTCCCATCGTCCCATTTGTTATTCGACCACACGTTTCCCGTGCCGTTCGCCAGAAATGAGGTAGCGGGACCGTACGATCCGCATTTTCCGGTGGACCCGCGCGCGAAAATGTTGTTTCTGACAACTATTCTGGTCGGATTACTTCCGAACGATTTGGCTGGGTTGTATCCAGCGGAAAGGCAGTAGCCCCCAGGGGTGGCTACGAGCAGGTTCCCGTCATAGGTAATGTCTTTTAACGGCGCGAAGTCGCCGAACGAAGCGGCAGGTCCGGTACATCCGCCACCCGCGCTGTTGTCCTGCACGTCGCATGCGATTGTGTTGTGCTTGACAAGGACGTTAGATCCGCCATTACTTACGTAACCATTGACGTGCCAGGGAACGTCAGACGGCATGTACTGTTTGTGTAACCAGGAATCTTGCACAAGGCAGTTGGAACCGCACAGGACTGAAACGCGCGCGCCGTGCACATTGACTCGTTTCAGAGTGAGATTATTGAACCCGATTGCGGCGCCGTTCCAGGTGCCGCCATCTATCTCGGAGTCTTCGATGGTGATCGAAATATTATCGCCGTCGGCATCGATCCGATTGGTCTTGCTCCGGGTGACTTTCACGCCCGAAGTCGCAATCAGCAGGTCATCGCATGTAACCTGCTTTGCGTCAATCACCGTATCTGGTTTGGTGATCGTGCACGGTCCGCTGTAATCCGCGAGTTTTGTCCCGGAAGGCACCCCGGTGTTCGACGGTCCAGGAAAGCCCTCGTGCACACCGGAGTTGTCGGTCTCGGCGCTGGTCGAATGCGACGTGGTGTCACCTGATCGCGCGATTACCACGATGGCGACTGCGGCGATAACGATCACCGCGGCGGCCGTGGAAGCAACCGCTAACGTGCGGCGGGTGCGCATCTAGCTGAACTTACTTATGGCTGTCGTCGACGAATTGCGCGAGAGTTCCGACGGTCTCGAAGACCTCGCCGGTGAAGTCGGCGTCGTCGATTTCAAAGTCGAAGTGTGACTCGAGCGCGGCGGCCAGTTCGACGACAGCGAGCGAGTCGAGTTCGGGCATGCTGCCGAAGAGGGGCGTTGAGGCCTCAAGCGTGTCCGCGCGGTCTTCGATGCCGAGAACTTGGACGATTACTGCCTTGACGCCGTCTAATGTGGATGTACTGGTGCTTTCCATTGTGTGTTCCCCTTTGGATGTTGCTGTGTTCAAACGAGTATTTCGGCGGGCGCTGGGTGGCCCAGAAACGCGGTCGGACTTGCCGTGAGCCCGTATGCGCCGGCCTGAAACAGCGCGACGAGGTCACCGACTTCGGACCGTGGCAGGTCGACGTTGTCGCCGAGAAGGTCGAGAGGGGTGCAGAGGCATCCGACGACCGTGACCGACTCATCAACCGGTACATCGATCTTGTTGGCGACGGCGAGTGGGTAATTGCGGCGGATCACCTGGCCAAAGTTGCCCGACGCGGCCAGCTGATGGTGCATGCCGCCGTCGACGACGACATAGTTCCGTCCACGCGACACCTTGCGATCGACGATCCGAGTGATGTAGACACCACACTCGCCAACAATGTATCGCCCGAGCTCCATTACGACACGGGCGTCGGGCAGGTTCGGGCGGATCTCATCCGTGAGCAGCGCAGATAGATTATCGCCGATCGCTTCGAGATCGAGCGGCTGATCCTTATCGAAGTACGGAATGCCGAAACCGCCGCCGAGATTTAGATAGCGGATTGGCGATAGTGACTTGTCCGCGAGCGCTAAGACCAATTCGACCGTCTTCCGCTGCGCTTCGGCCAAAATGTCGGCGTGCAGATTCTGCGACCCGGCGAATACATGGAACCCAAGAAGCTCGACGTCGGCAGACGCCAAGTCCGTCAATAAGGCGGGCACCTGCTCGACATCCACCCCAAACTGCTGCGGGCCACCACCCATACGCATCCCGGACCCTTTGACCTGGAAGTCCGGGTTGACTCGGATGGCGACCCTCGGTCGCAGTCCAAGCCGGTCGCCAGCGCTCACCACCCGGGCAGCCTCCGACGCGGACTCTAATTCGATCGTGACACCCGCGGCTACAGCCTGACTCAGTTCCTGATCGGTCTTCCCGGGACCGGCGAAACTGATGTGTGAAGCGGTGAGCGGGGTATCCAACGCCGTCTGCATCTCCAATGCGGACGCGACATCGATCGAATCAACGAGTCCGGAGATGTGCTGAACGACCGCCGGCATCGGATTCGCCTTCATCGCGTAACTCAGCTCGATACCGGCGGGCAGCGTCGCGCGCAGAAGCTCTACTCGCGTCGTGAGGAGACCCCGGTCGTAAGCGAAGAATGGCGTGCTGCCGACGCGCTCAGCGAGTCGCTCGACTGGGATACCGCCCACGGTCAGTTGACCGTTCTGAGAGCCAAAGGCGGCGATAACGGGTTTGGGCGTCATGCACCGACCTCTTCGCGTAGTAGCTTGCGGTCGAACTTACCGTTAGGAGTGCGTGGGATCGCGCTGCGGGTGACGACGCTAGAGGGCACCATGAAGAGTGGTAGTCGATGCCGCATCGCGGCAATCAGCGCGGCTTCGTCAAGTGGATCGGAACCGGACGGACTGACCACGAGAAGTATCTTCTGACCCAGTGTGGCGTCATCGACTCCAAGCGCTACCACGTCACGTACCAAGCCAGTGCTGTAAGCCGCCTCCTCGACCTCGGTCGGGCTGACCCGGTACCCCGAGGTCTTAATCATTTCGTCCTTGCGCCCAACGAAGTACAGAAAGCCATCGTTGTCCGTCACAACAGCATCACCGGAGAAGACCGCGACCTCGGGCGAACGCCAGTCTTGGTTCCGGCCGGGCACGGGTCGGAACCGTTCAGCCGTACGCTCCGGATCATTCCAATAGCCCAGCGCGACCAGCGCGCCGCGGTGCACCAGTTCACCCTCCTCACCGAAGTCGCATGGCGAGCCATCCGGTCGGACGACCATGACCTCGGCGTTCGGGATCGCTTTGCCGATCGAATCAGGTCTGCGATCGATCTCCGCGGGGTCCAGGTAGGTCGACCTAAATGCTTCGGTGAGTCCATACATGAGGTACGGCGTCGCCGCAGGAAACTGGTCGCGTAACTTGTCGAGGGTCGTTCGGGGCATACGTCCACCGGTGTTTGCGAAGTAGCGCAGATTCTCGGTTGCGGCCGGGGGCCACTCCTGCGCGGCGATCTGAATCCACAGCGGCGGGACACAGGTCAGTCCGGTAACCGAATGCTTTTCGCATAGTCGCACGACATCACGTGGCAGCAGGTAGTTCATCAGTATCACGTGGGCGCCGGCACTGAATGCCGTCGTCAACTGGCTGAAACCGGCATCAAAGCTCAAGGGCAGCGCGGCCAGGATGACGTCGTCAGCGGTGTTGCCCAGGTACTGACTCACACTCTCGGCGCCGACGATCAGATTGCGATGGCTCAGAACGACGCCCTTGGGCCGGCCTGTGCTCCCGGACGTGTAAAGGATGGCGGCGATATCGAGATCGATCGCCGAGCGAAGTTGCGACGACGATCCGTCGTTGTCGAACACGACACTCCATTGGTGCACATCGACATCCCCGAGGTCGGGTGCATCTTTGGGCGTGATGCCCGTCGCGACCAATATGACGCTGCTCAGCGCATCGCATTCCTTCAGGTCATCAGCGAGCAGCGCGAGACGCTCGGGCGTGGTGACCAGCACTCGGACATCGCAGTCGTTGAGGATGTGCACGACCTGCGCGGGCTTGAGTAGTGGATTGACCGGCACGAATACGGCACTGGCCGCGGACGATCCGAAGATCGAGGTCACCGTCTCGATGCGTTTGTCGAGAAACACTCCGACCCGGTCGCCAGATCGCAGGCCAAGCCGGGCGAGACCGGCCGCCACTTGTTGAGTCTGCGCCCAAAGTTCCGCATAGGTGAACGTCGTGTCCTTGAACGTGAGCGCAGGCGCGTCGCCGTTTGACGTCGCGCGATGTTCTATCAGGTGATGAAGGTTGGTCTGCATTGTTGATTCCCGGTGTCTCGTTGTGGCTTACCAGGCCACGCAGGTCAGTTCGCTGTAGAGGTAATCGATCTGATCTGGCTGGAGGTGGCTACTGCGAAACATCTTTGGACGTGCCGACCGCAACAGCCGCGAACCGAGTGGCTGGTCTCCGACGATGCGAAGCTCGGCAAGCGTGACGGGTATTCCGTGCCGCACGAGTAGGTGCCCATAGACATTCCTCGCAACAGTGCGAAACAGGTTCGGGTTGCCGACGTAGAGGATCGAGGCAAACAGCGGGAGGTTCTTTCTCCGGTCCCGTCGGAAGATCACGTAGCACGATTCGCTTCCACGCTGCACCACAAGATGGTTCGCCGCCGGTGTGTGCGCGTGGTCGCGGTAAATCGTGAGGTCGTTCCCGGTCAGCACGCGAGCGATTTTCGTGGGATTGGTCGTAATGCGCGTCC
This sequence comes from Antricoccus suffuscus, assembly GCF_003003235.1. NCBI lineage: Bacteria > Bacillati > Actinomycetota > Actinomycetes > Geodermatophilales > Antricoccaceae > Antricoccus > Antricoccus suffuscus. Next base: position 117,285 of record NZ_PVUE01000005.1, on the reverse strand, counting down.
GAGACGAGCCGACCCGCGGCAGGTTGGGAACCAGCGCGGTCGTTGTGTCGAGTTCTTGGAACTTGAGCCGTTTGTTTAGCGGGACCACATTTCCACTAGGTGAGAGGTCGGTGAAGTGGTAACCGACCTGTGCCAGCAGCGCTCGTACCAGCCGCAGGCCGTGTCCCCGGTGCGCTTCGAGCACGCACCACGCGGCGAGATTGCAGAACCGTTCGGTCGCGCCGGCGATCTGCCGCGCCGAGTAGAACGCGAGATATACGCCGACGATTTTGCCGTCGCGTGTCTGCAGCATGAATCCGTGGTTAGGGGCGTCGGACATCCACGCGGGATTGACGGCGCGCACCCATGCCTCGGGGGCGACGTGGTGGTTCAAGTTATCGTGCAGGAAGTGCCCGATTGGCACCAAGTCGGCGACCGTGATAGCGCTCAACTCGACCGAGACTTTAGTGGACATATTGATTAGCCCCGAAAACGCACACAAACTCATAACAGGTATTCACCCGGCACCGCCCCCTTCGCATACGATAGCAAAGAACTAGCGTCCGACCAGGGGGGAATGCGTGACGTTTGACAATCGCAACGGGATTGAGGCGACACGTCGACGGGGTGAGTGGCGATGACGGGCGTCGTGATCGCAGCACACAACGAGGCGTCGGTCATCGGTCGCTGTCTGGATAACTTACTGGCCGATTCATTGCCGGATGAGTTCGAGATCGTGGTCGTGGCCAACGGTTGCGACGATGCGACCGCCACAATCGCGGCAGCCCGAAATACGGTCCGGGTCATTGAGTTAGCGGAGCCAAGCAAACCGGCGGCGCTCAATGCCGGAGATGCGGCTATCGACGCTTTTCCGCGGATTTACCTCGATGCCGACATCGTCCTCACGACAGCGGGCGCCCGTGCGCTCCGAGATGCACTGCTCTGCCCGCCCAAAGCGACCCGTCCGGCAGGTTGTCCAACGCTCGCGGCCGTCCCGCGCCGCACACTCGATCTACGCGCGCGTCCGCTAATGGTCCGTGCATATTTCGCAATAAACAGTAGGCTGCCAGTCTTTAGGCACGGGCTGTTCGGCCGCGGCGCAATCGCGGTGTCGCGGGCCGGGCGGGCGCGGTTCGAGCGCTTCCCGGACATGGTCGCCGATGACTTATTCCTGGATTCCGTGTTCGACCAAGGCGAGAAGTCCGAAGTCGATCAAATTGAAACAGTCGTAGCCGCGCCACTGCGCACGCGCGACTTAGTGCGGCGCTTAGTAAGGGTACGACGCGGCAACGCGGCAATGCGAGCTGCGGCAAGGGAAGGCCAGGTTACGGTGCCGGTACGCAACGCTGACCGGTTCTCCTGGTTGCGCGACGTGATCGTGCCAGAGCCAAGGCTCGCCCCAGCCGCCGTGGTCTACGTCGCGATCACTGTCTGGGCGGCATTTCTGGCACGGCGGAACGCCGGCGCCGCGGAGCCCTGGGGACAAGACAACTCAACGCGTCCTGCGACACCCATCGTCCGGGGTGACAGTTGTGCCTGACACCAAGATCATCAACATCTGTTTCCACGGAATCGGGACGCCCGGCCGGGAACTTGAGGAGGGCGAGTCGGCGTACTGGATAACCGAGGAGAAGTTCCACTGGATCCTCGATGAGATCGCCGGCTGGCCAAACGTGCGTCTGAGCTTCGACGACGGAAACACCTCCGACATCGAGTTCGGGCTCCCGGCACTGCGTCAACGGGACCTCACGGCAACGTTCTTCGTATTGGCCGGGCGCCTGGAGACGGCCGGCAGTCTCGACCCCGACGGTGTCGTTGAGCTAAGAAAACATGGGATGTCAATCGGCTCGCACGGCATGGATCATCGACCGTGGCGAGGGATGGATCCTGCGACGCGGGACCGCGAGCTTGTCGAGGCCCGCGCTCGTTTAGCCGAGATAAGTGGCGAAGCAGTTAGAGCGGCGGCATTACCACTTGGCAGATACGACCGACGGTTATTGGGTGATCTGCGTCGACTCGGCTACGAGACCGTACACACCAGCGACCGGAAGGTTGCGCGGGCCGGCCAGTGGATGCAACCGCGGTTCAGCGTTCGCAGCGATGACACGCCCGCTTCGCTTCGCGCGAGCGCGCTCAGACCGGCAACACCACGGCAACGTGCCCGCTCCGCTGCCGTCGGACTTGTCAAACGGTTGCGGTAGAGGGATATAGCTCTTGTTGGCCCGCTAACGCGATGCCCGAATCGAATGGGGTCCGGGCGTCTCACGCATGCGTGACGGATTGACGAGCGCGCGCACGGCGGCTCGGCTCGTGGCTTTGCCCTGGAGCGCCCGACTTGATTCTCGGAGAAGCGTTGCCGCCCAGAACGGTATGGTTGGCAGGGTGCCGCGATGGCGACGGAACAGTCGCACTCGGTTCATCATCAGCAGCGACCACAATTCCGGTGACGCGCCAGAGCCGCCCTCAAGGTGAGTGGCTTGCGCGGATGGCACAAATCTCGTGGCGAAGCCAGCGTCGCCGGCACGTAAGTCGAAGTCGGTCTCCTCGGAATATAGGAAGTACGACTCGTCCCATGGTCCACAGGCTTTCCAGCATTCGGCGCTGATGAGCTGCGTGGAGCCCTCCGCCCAGTCGATCGGACCTTCGACGTCGTAAACGGCCGGATCACTCGCTACTTCGCCGAGCAGCGGGTAGCGGCCAGCTCGGCGCGCGCCGAGCAGCGCATCAGCGAGTGCTCTGGTTACGGTTGGGCGACGTCGGATCGACTCAATGAGCCGTCCGTGTGCGTCGATCAGCCGCGGAACTGCGATTCCGGTCCCTGGTTCGCGAAGGGCGCGCAGCAGTACGGGGATACTGCCTTCGCCGAGCCGGACGTCGGGATTCAGGGCGAGCACCGCGGTGTGCGCGGGCGCAGCCGCCACGGCTGCGTTGATCCCTGCTGCATAGCCGGCATTTCGACCGACCTCGACAACCGTTGCCTCGGGCGCGAGGCGCCTGACGGTTGCGACGCTGCCATCGGTCGAGGCATTATCCGCGACGACAAGATGGTGTAGGACGTCGGCGAATCCTGCGCTCAGCGATGAGATCAGGCCTTCAAGTACTGACTCGCTGTTAAATGTGACCACGGCAACGATCACAATCTCTTCAGTCTGTTTCATGCAACTTCCTGGCTTGGCGAATAGCCGGATGCAGGAGCCGCGGCCTCCGCCGCGGCAGGATCCGATTGCTGTGACTCGTAGCGAGCAATCTGCCACGCGGCGCCGGCCATCCCAATCAGGAGAAAAGTGAGTCCAGCGGCCATTGGAAAGGCCCACGCATCGAACGTCACGTAACTGATCACAACACCGGCGATTGCGCCGGACAGCGCGAGCGCGAGGTGTCGAGACCGAGGATTGGTTGTGCGTCGTCGCGCGCCGCGGGCGCAGAAGTAGCCAATTAGGAAGAGGGCTACGGCTGCGGACAGGCCAACCGCTCCGATTTCAACCAGCATGCCAAAGTATTGGTTGTCGAGGATCCGGTAATAATTCGCGGCGAAAGTGAACAGACCGCGACCGAGTATCGGATGGTTTGTGTAGAGATCGAAGACGGGGCCGTAGTCGTCGGTGCGACCGCTGATACTCGGGTCATTGGATAGATTCGTGAACAGTGACGTGATGGTGCCGACGAGCCCCGGGATCATGAGTCTGAGCGCGATGGCTGCGAAGGGCGCGATGAAGAGAGCGCGCCATCGCCACCGTGGAGGCCAACTGATCAGCATGATGATCAACGCGATCGCGGCCGTGAGGATCGCAGATCGTGACACGGACATCGGGATCGCGATCCCGATGCAAACAACGGGTATCCAGGGTGGAATTGCGCTCGGGTTGTGAATTGCCCGGTGCAACGCAAAAACGAAGATGCAGGCCATGACGACGCCGAACTCGATGGGATGTATCGCCGTGCTTGAGACGCGGTTGAGCACCGAACGGGTTGCGACCTCGCCGAAATCGGAGTTCGCGACCAGCCCGGGAATCTTGAAGAACGAGGCGATGTCTATCGCGGTGAAGAACTGAAGTATTCCCAGAGCCGCTACGAAAGTCCCCAGCCAGGTGAGCCACTTTGCGACCGTTTCGAGGTCCCGCCAGGAACGCAGACCGCTTGAAGTGACCAGCACGATTCCGAGCCACCCACCGAACGAGAGCAGTCCGCGGTCCGCAGCGTTCACCATTTTCTCGTTGATTTGCCCAATGGTGGCCGGGACCAGGTTAATAACGTCGCTAGTTGCTTCGTGAATAGTCGGTGGAATGAACCAGCCGTTCGACATTCCGGACACGTAACTTGCGAACACCGCAAGGGTCAGAACGGCTATTGCAATCCGTACTGGCGAGTGGCGACCTGTGTTGAATCCGCCGACCGCGGCGCAGACCCACCAGAGCAGCGCCGCCAATCCCCAAAGATTTGCGGGCGTCCCCGATGCGCCTAGTGGTCCGACGATTAGCCGCGAAGGAATGCAGAGCAGTAGCGCGACGTAGACGAGAACGAAGACTAGTGCCGGGATGCGCTGCGTTCGTTCGCGTCGGACCGGTGTTTCAGCGGCGAGGCTCACCGACGACCTCATGCTCAACGGTCGACGTTGCGCTGGATGCCAGTTCGCTGTCATTGTCGACCGATGGGGATTGTGGATCGGCTTGCGTTTCGTCGTCCGGCCCGGTCTCGCGACTGCGGCGTGCGCGAGAGCGCCTCGGCCGTTTGCGAGCCGGCCGATACCGGTCAATCATCAACGCGACGATCAGAGTGAGGATCACGCCTACCGCACCGATCACTGCGAGTGCGCGGATCTTGCTACCTGGTAGCGCCTCGGCAAACTGTGTAACGCTGAATGTGCGCGAGTGGATCAACTGGGTAACTGGAACATTCTCATCTTGTTGGATGCGGGCAAGTTCTCCGTCGAGCCGCTTGATTACTTCGTCCCGGGTGGCAACTGCGCGTTGTGGGTTCGTGTCGTCGGCGGTGATAAGCAGCAGCGGGCCGCCTCCGGGGTCGAGCGCGACAGCGTATTCGGACGTGAACCCCTTGGCTTTCATTTCGCGCTGGCTATCTTTGGTGCTTAGCGTTCCCGCGACCACGGACGCAGTGGTGATGAGTCCGGCCTGCAGGTTAATGTACGGGTTAGTCGGTGTTGTGATACCGGTCGCGTCCGCTGGGAGCAAGAGCAGCATCTGCCCTGACGCCTCGTACTGCGTCGGTACCCACTTTATTGCCAAACCTGCCGCGACGGCGATTACCACGAGACCCGCTACAAGGACGTACCACCTGCGTCCGAGTGCCTTCAGGACATCCCCGAAATACATACTGTCCCTTCATAACGCCACGAAGCAGCTTGCAACTACAGTCCCGAGAGTACTCGGCCTACCCTAAAAATGCCGTGTGAACTGGTCTGGCACTATTAAATGTGGTTGCCGACTCGGTCACGAACCCAACCAACTCTTCGGAGGGGAATCCACTATGTCTATCGGACGACGAGTTCTGATAATCGTTCAGAATCTTCCGGTCCCGTTGGATCGTCGTGTCTGGCTTGAGTGTCAGGCGCTCATCGCACGGGGTTACGCGGTGAGCGTGATATGTCCCAAGGGTCCGGGCGATCCCTCACGGCAGACACTCGATGGTGTCGCGATCTACAAATATCGACCGGCACCTGAGGCTAAGGGTGTCGGAGGTTTTATCGTCGAGTTCGTCTACTCATGGCTGCGCACCGCTTTGCTCTCGCTCCGGGTATGGCGTGACCGCGGATTTGACATCATTCAAGCGTGCAATCCGCCCGACACCTACTGGCTCCTAGCCAGACTGTGGCGGATACGTGGGGTCAAGTTCATATTCGACCACCATGATCTCAATCCCGAACTCTATTTGTCACGTTTTGGGAAGCCCTCCAGCTTCGGTGGTCGCGTTCAGTTGAATGGCTTGCTGTGGCTGGAGCGTATGACGTTTCGTGCTGCGCATCGCGTGATATCTACCAATGAGTCCTACAAGAAGATCGCAATCTCCCGGGGACATCGTCGTGCGGATGAGGTCACCGTTGTACGAAGCGGTCCGGATACGCAGTTGATGCGCCCTATATATCCACCGCCATCAATACGCCGAAACGGGCGGTACCTTCTGGTATACCTCGGCATCATGGGACCGCAAGACGGCGTCGACGTGGTGCTCGAGGTGATGGACGAATTGGTAAATTGGCGTGGACGCACTGACGTTCACGCGGCATTACTCGGTTTTGGTGACTGCTTCGAGGATCTTCGTCGTCAGTCCACCCAACTCGGGCTTGATGACTATGTAACCTTCACCGGTCGGGCAGACAAGGGCATGATCGCTGACTATCTCAGCGCGGCCGATATCGGCATGTGTCCTGACCGGAAGACGCCACTCAACGATATTTCCACGATGAACAAGACGATGGAGTACATGGCATATGCCCTGCCATCGGTGTCATTTGACCTGGCCGAGACTCGGGTCTCTGGTGCGGAAGCGGTGCTGTACGTGACGCCGGGTGACGTGAAGGCGTTTGCCGATTCGGTAGCCCGGCTGCTAGATGATGCGGAGTTGCGGGCCACGATGTCGCTTCGCGCGCGCGGCCGAGTCGTAAAGGAGCTTGATTGGCGACCACAAGCGGAGAAGTACGTCGGCGTATACGACGAGCTAGTCGGTCGCGAATCGGGGCTGGCCGCGGAATCGGGAACTACGTTGGAGGCTCTGCGTGCTCGAACGTCGATTGACGAGGAGCGCGGCCAGGAATTCGTGGATCTCGATGACGCTGACGAACTGCGCCGCTTCGTTCTAGAGCGGTCGGCGCCACAGTAGACACGCGTCGCTACGCTTTGATAGCGATAAGCGACTTAGGTATGCCAAGGAAGCGCTCGATGGCAATTTCTGAGTCCGGGAAGTAGGATCGAATTTCGGTTAGCCCTATTAGTTCAGTCCACATCGCGCCGTCACGCGCTTCCGCTAACGTCTTGGCACGCGTGTGCGTGAGTGGCCAAGACAAAGCGATGCGACTGCGCGCAGCCATTGGAAGGAACTGCATCCCGGGAAACAGCCAATGCGGCTCGACCGGGAAATATCGATACGGTGTCTGGATCCAGTGATTCGGCGCGAGGTCTTGTATTTGATGCGCGAGTTCGGCTCGCCGAGCGTGCCCACCCACGTGCTCGATCAGAGAATTCGAGAACACGAGATCAAATTCTCTCGACAGGCCAGCGGCATCTAGTACTTCTCTGGCCGTGCAAGCGTCGCCTGTCACATGCCGGAGCGAGCGGTCTGACCCGCTATCCTGATCTTCCAAATTGACGGTGATCACTTGCGCTGGACGCAATGGCGCGCGTCGCCACCATTCCAAGGTGCCTCCCAGGTCGAGTACGCGCATGCCGCCGAGACCTGGGAAATTCCTCTGCAATAACATCCAGCGTCGGGCACGTGCACGGGCGCCCACTGACGTCGGCGAGTCAACAAGAAGACGGCGAACCCGTGCGCCTCGACGTTCGGTCTCTGCAGCGGCCGTTTGTGGATGCTCATGTGCGCCTTCTAAACTCGCGCATGGACTTATCGACGAGCCTGAGTCGGCGTGCATTAGAATTTCTCCCCGCGCCCTAGAACTGAAGTGATGTATTCCCGGGACTATACAGACGCTTGGGGCCCTCGTGCGCAGAGCATATTTTCCGATCCTCATGGTGCGGATGCAGATTCGTGTGCCGAGTTACAAGTCTTCAACGTGATTGGGTCCGGACCTAGGCTGCGCCGACCTGCGACTGGCGCCCTTGCGTGCCGGGACTTGGTTCACGCCGGAATCTGCTTGCAATTTTGCCTATTACATGTGCTAATGAAACTTCGTCGCGGGACGGTTGCTTGGGTTAGTCGCTTGTGATGAAGTTGCGGCTGTGGGGGAGACGCTAATTCAGGGGCGTCCCAAGACTGTGGTGGGCGAGTTGTGGGTAAATCGGATGATAAATCGGGCGCGGGCTCTAACGGTGGAATTCTTGGGCGCGGTGTCAGCCGTCGGAACTTCCTAAAGTATTCAAGTGCGGCCGGCGTGGCCGGTACGGCGGCCGCGATGATGTCCGGCACGGCCTTCGCTGCCACGCCTAACTCGGTGTCGGCCGAGAACGCGTTGAGTGGTTCGCCGGAGTCGGACTGGGAATCATGGAACGACGAGTCAATTCAGGGCTACACGACTCAGTACAGCTACCTGCCCGGCGAGACCGTGACTTTCAAGATCGACACGCCATCGACTAATTATCGAGTCCGCATCTTTCGGCTCGGTTGGTACGCCGGTAAGGGCGCGCGACATCTTCAAGATGTCACCCCCTCTGCCACGCTTCCGCAGAACCAGCCAGATCCAAAGACCGAGGCTGCGACCGGGCTGGTCGATTGCGGCAACTGGGCGCCGTCCGCGTCGTGGACTATTCCATCCGACGCCGTATCGGGAATCTATTATGCGCTGTTCGAGCGCCAGGACATCTCCAACTCGTCCAACTACACGCACTTTGTAGTGCGTCGGACCGGGCCGTCAGACGTGTTGGTCCAAACGTCCGAGATGACCCAGCACGCCTACAACCGGTACGGCGGCAACAGTTTGTACTACGGCGACCCGGTAGGTCGCGCATACAAGGTCAGTTACAACCGGCCCTTCCTCCGAGATCCCGATCCGGCCAACATGTTCCTGAGCTCAGAGGTCGCGCTTGTCCGATGGCTCGAGCGCAACGGGTACGACGTCTCATATTGCGGTGGGATCGATGTCCACCAGAACGCAGCTGTCCTCAATGGACGCAAGGTGTTCATCTCTTCCGGTCACGATGAGTACGTCTCCGGCGAGCAACGAGCGAACGTAACGGCCGGGCGCGATGCCGGCGTCAACATGATCTTCATGTCAGGCAACGAATACTTCTGGAAAGTACGCTTCGCCCCGTCGATTGATGGCTCCAACACCGCAGACCGCACAATGGTCTGTTACAAAGAGACCCTCGACAGTGCCAAGACCGACCCGACGCCGGAATGGACCGGCACGTGGCGCGATCCCAGGTTCAGCCCGCCGTCCAACGGAGGACGTCCCGAAAATGAGCTGACTGGACAGTTCTTCCGTTCGATACTGCCCAGTAATGAGCCCGACCTCGAGATCACCGTGCCGGCCGAGTACGCAAAGATGCGGCTCTGGCGCAACACGGCCGTCGCTACGCTAACGAGCGGACAAGTCCGCACGTTGGCGCCCAACACTTTGGGCTACGAGTTTGACTGCGACGTCGACAACGGATTTCGGCCCGCCGGTCTTATCCACCTGTCAAGCACGACGGCGCAGACGCCACAACTGCTTATCGACTACGGCGCGACGTACATCGCGGGCACGTGTGTTCACAACTTAGTCATGTACCGGGCGGCCAGTGGCGCGCTCGTATTCGGTACCGGCACCGTTCAATGGTCCTACGGCCTCGACGACTATCACATCACCGACCCCGGAACGCCGACCGATCCGGTAATGCAGCAAGCGACGATCAACGTACTCGCCGATATGGGGGCGCAGCCGTCAACCTTGCAGTCCGGGCTGACGGTCGCGACGAAGTCTGCCGACACTCTGCCCCCAACGACCGCGATCGTGACACCGGCAGAAGGCGCCGTTTTCCCGATCGGGACCGCCATTACGGTCGCTGGCACGTCGGTCGATGCAGGCGGGGGCACAGTCGCAGGGATTGAGGCATCCACCGATGGGGGGACGACGTGGCACCCGGCGACGGGCAAAGACTCATGGAGCTACGTATTTACGCCTCTCGCGACCGGTCAAGTGCCGATTACAGTGCGCGCGATTGACGACAGTTGCAACATCGAGTCGCCAGGCGCGCAGCGAAGCTTCGTCGGAGGCCCTAGATCGCTGCCGTGCTCGATCTGGCCCACGGACTTCACCCCGACGGTTGCCTCATCTGACGACGGTGGTGCAATCGAAGCCGGTGTCAAATTCCAAAGTGCGGTCGAAGGATTCATCACCGGTGTCCGCTTCTATAAGGGAGCGGGCAATACCGGTACGCATGTGGGCACTCTGTGGACCGCCGCCGGCGAACAGCTTGCGACGGGAACCTTCGCTAACGAGTCCGCGACTGGCTGGCAGGTAGTCTCGATCTCTCCGGTACCCGTCACCGCCGGGACTACCTATGTCGCCTCCGTCTTCATGCCCAATGGTCACTATGCGGCCGACGCCGGTTACTTTGCACAAGCGTTTGAACTCCCACCCTTAAGAGCCCTCGCAAACGGTGAGTCTGGCTCCAACGGCGTATACCGATATGGCTCAACGGGATTTCCGACTGACACATTCGGGTCGACCAACTACTGGGTTGATGTTGTTCTTAGCGACGACAACAACGAAGCTCCTAAGGTCGTCGACCACTCTCCGGCGACGAAAATTCAGTCAGTAGTTCGGACGACGGCGGTCACCGCGACTTTCAGCGAGCCGATGACCGAAGCCTCGATTGTCGTTGAGTTGAGGGACGCGACTAACGCGCTCGTCGCCGGATCCACGACGTACGACGTAGCCACACGGACAGTGACGTTCACGCCCACCGCCCAGCTCGGGGCGCTGGCGCTGCACACGGTTACGGTCACCTCCGGCAATGATGCGGCAGGTAACCCGATGGCGGCTCCGTACTCCTGGGAGTTCAGCACGACCGGCGACCCCGGCACATCACCGACGAGCATTTGGGACACCTCCGCGGCGCCCGCGACGATCTCCTCGAATGAGACAAGTGCCGTCGAGCTCGGGGTGCGATTCACGTCTGATGTCGACGGGACGGTCACCGGGCTGCGTTACTACAAGGCGCCGGGTACGACGGGCTCGCACGTGGGTCATCTGTGGTCGGCGTCGGGGACGTTACTAGCGACCGCGCCCTTCTCAGATGAAACATCCTCCGGTTGGCAGCAGGCAAATCTCGCGACTCCTATCGCCATCACGAAGAGCACTACCTACTTCGTGTCATACTTCTCGCCCAACGGCGTATATGGCCTGAGCAGCGGATACTTCACATCTAGCGCGGCCGACCGAGGCGCTATTCACGCACCACAAAGCGTGACAGGGGCGCTCAACGGTGTCTATCGTTACGGGCCGAGCGGCTTCCCCTCCGATTCCTACGGGAATGCGAACTACTGGGCTGACGTGGTATTCGTCATGGCTGCCGACAACACGGCACCACAGGTGGTCAACGTCGAGCCGGCCGCGGACATTCTCGCGGTTGCGACTACTCAGGCAATACGCGTGACGTTCAGCGAGCCGATCGACAGTGGATCGCTGACGTTCAGTCTGAAGACAGCGAGCGGGGCGACGGTGGCATCAAGCGTCGCGTACGACGGAGGCACGAGCACCGCCACGTTGACGCCGAACTCGGCGCTCGCCCAAAATGTCACCTACACGGCGTCGGTGTCGGCTAAAGACCTCAGCGGCAATGCGATGGCCGCACCGATGACGTGGAAGTTCACGACGGCGACTGTCGCCGGGGCTACTCCGGCGACTCTGTGGGACACCTCCTCGATCCCTGCATCGGCCGCAAGCTCCGATGGTCTGGCGATCGAGGTCGGCGTTCGAATTGTCCCGCAGAGTGATGGCCAAATCACCGGCATTCGGTTCTATAAGGGCTCCGGGAATACAGGCTCACACGTCGGGCACCTGTGGGCTGCCGACGGCGCCCTGCTCGGAACCGCCACGTTCTCCAACGAATCTGCGGTGGGGTGGCAGCAGGCGCTCTTTGGTGCGCCAATCCAGGTCACCGCCGGCGTGCCGCTAGTCGCGTCGTACTTCGCGCCGAACGGCCACTACGCAGCCGACGCGGGCGGTTTGTCAGCCGCCGTTACTAGGGCACCACTGCAGGCACCCGCCTCGACGGGATCTGCACCCAACGGGTTGTACAAGTACGGCGCTGGCGGATTCCCGAACAGTAGCTATAACGCGACCAACTACTGGGTTGACGCCATCTTCGTCGACACCGCGGCTCCAACGGTCACCTCGGTCACTCCAGTTTCTGGGGAGACGGGAGTCGCCTTGACGGCGACCATGTCCGCGACCTTCAGCGAGCCGGTCATCCCGTCGTCGATCTCGATCAAGCTGCGCGACAGCGGCGGCGGTGTCGTCGCCGGCGCGTCGGCGTACGACAGCGGTAGCAACACCGTCACGTTCACGCCCACTAGCCCTTTGTCGGGTTCGGCGTCGTTCACCGCGTCCGTGGAGGCCGCGACCGACCTGCAAGGCAACCCGATTGCCTCGCCGACGACGTGGAGCTTCCAGACGATCGGTGCCACTGTCGTCTCGATCTGGCCCAATAACGTCGTCCCCGCAACGCTTCTGGTTAACGACACCGGCCCGCTCGAAGTTGGAACGAAGTTCCGAGCCAGTTCCGCGGGTGCGGTTCAGGGGGTGCGGTTCTATAAGGGTGGCCCTGCCAACAGCGGATCGCATGTCGGGAATCTGTGGGCGGCGGACGGAACTCTGCTCGCGAGCGTGACGTTCGGAGCCGAGACCGCGCGGGGTTGGCAGTCAGCCATGTTCACCACCCCGGTCTCGCTCACACCCGGCAACACGTATGTGGTGTCATATTTCGCGCCGAAAGGTATGTACTCGGCAGACGGCGGTTACTTCGCCAGCCGGAATGTCGTGAGTGGCCCGCTCGAGGCACTCCAGACGGGGACCGACGGGGGCAACGGGGTCTACAAGTACGGCTCCGCCAGCGCGTTCCCGACGGACACCTACAACGGCGGTAACTACTGGGTCGATGTGCTGTTCGTCGCTGGGTAACTGTTAGATCCGTACGATCTGGGCGCGAACGTGGACCAGGTCTAGCGGTCTTCGGCGTCGAGGGCGGCGAAGACTTCTTGTGCGACGGCGAAGGCGGAGTTGGCCGCCGGTACGCCGGCGTACACGGCCGCGTGCAGGAACACCTCGCCGATCTCCTCGCGGGTGAGCCCGTTGTTGAGTGCGCCGCGGATGTGTAGTCGCAGTTCGCCTTCGTGGCCGAGGGACAGCAGCGCGGTCAGCGTAATGATTGAGCGCGTACGCCGGTCCAGCCCCGGCCGCGTCCACACATCACCCCACGCCGTGCGGGTGATGTAGTCCTGAAACGCCTCGGTAAACGGTGAGGTGTTCGCGACGGACCGATCCACGTGCGCATCACCGAGTACGGCGCGGCGTACGGCCATCCCTTGGTCGTGTCGTTCGCTGTCGGTGAGATCGCTCATGTGCGCGCTCCAAGTGTCTGCTCGACGAGGCGGGCGGCCGCATCGATGTGGTCGGTGGGGTCAAACGCCGCGTCGAGGTCCTCGGCCGAGAGATGACCTGAAGCGGGGGAGTCCTCTAGTACGTCGCGCAGCGACCTCCCGCTTGAGGTCGCCACAACAGACGCATCGGCCACGATCGACTGAGCCTCGGCGCGGTCGACGTGCCGCATCAGCGCGCGGGCGACGGACTCGGCAAACATCACCGATCCGCGGCCGGTCACGTTCTCGCGCATGGTGTCGGCGTGTACGACGAGCCCGGACAGTACGCCGGACATCTCCGCGCCAGCGCCACCGGCGAGATGCAGCAGTTCGCGAAGCGGGGTCCATTCGGCATGCCACGCGCCAGCGGCGCGCTCGTTGTCGTGCACGGCCGCGGCTAGCAGCGTCGACACGAGACCGGGGGACTGCAGCGTGGCTGAACGCACCAGGATCGAACCGATCGGATTGCGTTTGTGCGGCATCGCCGACGACGAGCCGCGCCCAGCGGACGGACTTTCGGACAGCTCGCCGATCTCATTCTGGGACAGCAAGATGACGTCGGTGGCGATGGTGCCGAGCGCCGCGACCACCTGACCGAGGGCGCTCGCGAGGTCGACGATCCTGCTGCGTTCTGTGTGCCAGGGCGGCGCATCGGCCAGGCCGAGTGCGGACGCGACGGATGCGGCGAGCCGAGGAGCGTGAGCGCCCCAGGCGACGCGCGTGCCCACCGGGCCACCAAGCTGTACAGCAAACCGCGAGGAAGCGGCCTCCAGCCGGTCCCGGGCCGCATCGACCCCGCCGAGCCAACCGACTGCCTTGAGCCCAAACGTAATCGGGGCGGCGATCTGGCCAAGGCTTCGGCCGGTCATCAGCGCCCGTGCGTGCTCGCGTGCCAACGAGACTAAGAGCCCGGAGCATGCGTCTAGACGGTCGAGAATGACCGCCACGGCGTCACGGGCGATCAGCATCAGTGCCGTGTCCAAGATGTCCTGGCTCGTCGTACCGAAATGCACGTGCGCCGCTGCGGATGCGTCGCGGGCGCGCACGTCGCGGGTCAGCCACGACGCCAGCGGTACGACGGGATTTCCCGCCGCGACGGCGGCGCGGCCGAGTTCGCGTACGTCGTAGTGGGCATCCGCGACCACCGTGGCGATCACGTCGGCGGACGACTGCGGGATCAGCCCTGTGGCAGCCTGCGCCGAGGCCATCGTCGCCTCGACCCGCAGCATCGCCGATACGAGAGCCGCGTCGCCGATCGCCGCGTCGACCAAGGCGTCTCCAGGCAGCGAGCCGAGCAGCCCGTCGTACGGCGCGCTCAAGGATTCAGAGCTCGAAGAAGACGGACTCATGCTCACCTTGTAGATATATGTCGAACAGGTACGTCGCTGGATCCTTAGCCGACGCCTCAGCGATCAGTCGGGATCGGCGTTCCGGGTCGACGGAGTTGAGAACCGGGTCGACAGCATTGGCCTCGGGTTCGTCGGAGAAATAGATGCGGGTCACCACCCGGTCGAGCATGCCGCGGGCGAAGACGGACACGTTGAGATGCGGCGCCTCGATCTCGCCGCCGCCGGCCGGCAGAGGACCCGGCTTGGCGGTCACGATCTCGAAATGACCGCCATCCAGCGTCGTCGCGCGTCCGAACGCGATGAACCCCTCGGGTGGTTCTTTCTCGCCGCGGAGGTCATCCGGGTGGTCGAACCTGCCCTCCGGGTCGGCCTGCCACGTCTCGATCAGTCCGTCCGGGATCTGGGATTCCGCGCCGTCGTACAGCGTGCCGACGATCCGGATAGCGTCGGGGAAATCCCTTGGTACGACGAGGTTCCCGTCCTCCCACGTTAACGCGATGTGCAAGAACGGGCCGACAGTCTGCGACGGGGTTAGGCCGAAGTCTTCAGTCATCGTCGTCCTCCTCCTCGAACACGCTCGCGTCCGGACCACGCAGCACGATGTCGAAGTCGAAGGCCAGCGCCCACTCGGGTTTCGTCTCCGCGAGATTGAACGTCGCGATCATGCGCTCCCTGGCCGCGACATCGCGCACCGAGTTGAAGATCGGGTCTTGGCTGAACAGCGGGTCGTCGGGGAAGTACATCTGGGTGACCAGCCGCTGGGTGAATGCGCGGCCGAACAGCGAGAAGTGGATATGCGCTGGCCGCCAGGCGTTGTCGTGGTTCTTCCACGGGTAGGCGCCCGGCTTGACCGTCAGGAATTCGTAGTTTCCTTGCGCATCAGTCATTGTGCGCCCGACGCCGGTGAAGTTGGGATCGAGAGGTGCGGGCCAATTGTCGCCGATGTGCCGGTAACGGCCGCTCGCGTTGGCCTGCCAGATCTCGATGAGCGTGTGCGGGATCGGCGTACCGCGGGTGTCTAGGACCCGGCCGCGCACGATGATCCGCTGCCCGAACGGTTCGCCGTCGTGCTGCACGGTCAGGTCGTGGTCGGTCGGCCCGACGCGTGACTCGCCCAGCAGTGGCCCGGTGATCTCCGTCAGCCGCTGCGGCAGGACCTGAAGCGGCTGTGTCGGGTGGCGCAGCGCCGTACTTCGGTAGTCCGGGAAGTCCATCGGCGGGTGTACGCCGGTGATCTGCGGATAATGCGGCACCAGAAGCTCGCTCATGGTCACTCCTCACGCTCGTCGGCCAGGGACGCTCGGCAGTTATTGAGCGTACGCCGTAGCGTCGCGACTTCCCGGCTGCTCAGTCCGTGCAACATCCGGTCCTCCAGGGCACGGACTTCCGTTTCGTGCTGGGCAAGTAGCTTGCGTCCGTCCTCGGTCAGGGTGATCAGAAGGCGACGACGATTGGACGGGTCCTGGCGGCGGTCGATGAACCCGCGGCGCTGCAATGTGCCCACGAGGTCGGCCATCGACTGCGCCGTGATGAACGAGTTGCGGGCGAGTTGCGCGGCGGAAATGCCATCGTGACGCTCGAGCACCGTGAGCGCGGTGTACTGCAATGCCGTGATCTTGCTGGGCTTGACGATCGTGTCGAGGCGGGAGCGCACTGCCAGCTCCACCTGCTTGACGGCGTACAGCAGGGAGGGCGTGTGCACAGTGACCACCGCGGGCTCCTTCCGGGGGCTTGCGTTCCGATCTAACTCGGGTCAGTATCAGGAAACCTGTTAGTCGATGTTAACGCAGGGTCATGGTGATTAGGAGGTGGCAGCGGAGATGCTCGATAACCCGGGGCTCGGCGTCGGTTCCTGGCCGTGGCGCCGCGCGCGGATCACCCCGGACCGCATCGCGCTGGCGCAGGGAGACCGGACGGTGACCTACCGGGCGCTCGCCGAACGCACCCGCCGTCTGGGTGAGGCGCTTCGCGGCCTCGGCGTACGACGCGGTGACCGGGTCGCCTACCTTGGCGCCAACGACATTTCGGCGCTGGAGATGTTCTTTGCCGCAGGCCAGATCGGCGCCCTCTTCGTGCCGCTCAACATCAGGTTATCGGCGGTCGAGATCGGCTATATGCTTGAGGACTGCGGCGCGTCGGTGTTGGCGTACGGCGCCGGGATGACATTGCCCTCGGGCATTTCAGCGCACCTGGTCGGCCCAGATGACTACGAGCAGCTCGTGCAGAGCGGGTCCGCGGATGTGGCGCTCGAACCGGTCGGGCTGGAAGAGGCGGCAGTCATCCTCTACACGTCCGGTACGACGGGCAAGCCCAAGGGCGCCGTACTCACTCATGGCAACCTGACCTGGAACACCATGAACCAGCTCGCGCACTACGACGCGCTCGGCACTGACCGGGTGCTGTGCATCGCGCCGCTGTTCCATGTGACCGGGCTCGGGCAGGTGACCATGCCGACGTTGTTCAAGGGCGGCTGCGTCGAGGTCGTCGCCCGGTTCGAACCTGGCGAGGTGCTGGCCGCGATCTCGCGCGGTCGGATTGCCGGGTTTGCCGCCGTACCGGTGATGTTGAAGCTGATGAGTGAGCATCCGTCGTGGCCGGCTGCGGATCTGTCGTCGCTGCGTTATGTGAACTACGGCGGGTCCGCGGTCGAGGAGCGGGTCGCGCGCGCCTGGCAGGACAAGGGCGTGATGCTCTACCAGGGATACGGCATGACCGAGACGACCGCCGGCGTGACGATGGCGCTCGGCGAGGGTGCGCTGGAGCGCCCGGTGTCGGTGGGGCCGCCGCATTTCTACACCGAGATCGCCGGGCTGCGCGATGATCACGCGGCGGCCCTGGTCGCGGGTGAACCGGCCGAGTTGCTCGTGCGCGGGGCCAACGTGTTCTCCCGCTACTGGGAGCGTGAGGAGGACACCGCCGCGTCGTTCGTGGACGGCTGGTTTCGCACCGGTGACGTCGTACGCCAGGATCCGGACGGCTGGTCTTCCGTGGTCGATCGCGTCAAGGACATGATCATCTCCGGCGCGGAAAACGTCTATCCGGCCGAGGTGGAGGCGATCATGCTGCAGCGCGACGAGGTCGCCGACTGTGCCGTGGTCGCGGTCCCGGACGAGCGGTGGGGCGAGGTGGGCGCTGCCTTCGTCGTACGCCGCACCGGCTTGTCCGAGGCGACGCTGCGTGCGCACCTCGAGAGCAACCTCGCGAAGTACAAGGTGCCCAAGTACTTTCGGTTTGTGGACGAACTTCCGCGCAGTGCCACCGGCAAGGTACGCCGGACCGACCTGCGCCGTACCGCCTCAGAATGGATAACGGAGGACTGAATCATGACCCTTGATCTGGAGTCACTCGTCGCGATCGACGTACACACGCACGTCGAGCAGGACGATCACGGTCACTTCTCGCTGGACAGCGAACTGATCGACGCCGCGGCGAAATACTTCAAGTCCGACCAGAACCAGACACCTACGGTCGCCGATATCGCGGCGTACTACCGGGAGCGCAAGATGGCTGCGGTCGTCTTCACCGTCGACGCGACCTCCGGCAGCGGTCACCCCGCGCTGTCAAGTGAGGACATCGCGACGGCCGCCGCGGCGTACCCCGACGTGCTCATCCCGTTCGGCTCGGTGGATCCGCACGGCGGCCTCGGCAGCGTACGGCGGGCGCGCAACCTGGTCGAGGAGTTCGGCGTACGCGGGTTCAAATTTCACCCGAGCATGCAGGCGTTCGAGCCCAATGATCGACAGTTCTATCCGCTCTACGAGGCGATCCAGGCCCTCGGCGTACCGGCGTTGTTCCACACCGGGCAGACCGGGATCGGCGCCGGATTGCCTGGCGGGCACGGGATCAAGCTGCGTTACTCGCAGCCGATGCTCCTCGACGACGTCGCCGCGGACTTCCCAAACTTGACAATCGTGCTGGCGCATCCGTCGGTGCCGTGGCAGGACGAGGCGATCTCGATGGCCACCCACAAGGCCAACGTCTACATCGACCTGTCCGGCTGGTCACCGAAATACTTTCCGCCGCAGCTGGTGCGCGCGGCCAACACGATGCTCAAGACGAAGGTGCTGTTTGGGTCGGACTTCCCCGTGGTGACGCCGGATCGGTGGATGCGCGACTTCGACGCGCTGGACATCAAGCCCGACGTGCGGCCGATGATTCTCAAGGACAATGCAATCCGGATGCTGGGGCTGTAAGTCGTGCGCACTCAGGTAGGAATCATCGGCGCCGGTCCCGCGGGTCTTGTCCTGGCGCATCTGCTCGCGCGCCAGGGGATTGAGTCGATCGTCGTAGAGAACCGATCCCGCGAGTACGTCGAGGCGCGGATCCGGGCGGGCATCCTCGAGCAGGAGACCGCCGAGATGCTCGTCGACACCGGCGTCGGAGAACGGCTGCAGCGCGAGGGAATCCGGCATGACGGGATTTACCTGCAGTGGCCCGGGACCCGGCACCATCTGGACTTTCCCGCGCTGTGTGGCAGGTCGGTCTGGGTCTACGGCCAGACCGAGGTCGTCAAAGACCTCATCACCGAACGACTGGGCGCCGGTTTGCCGCTCTACTTCGAAGTCTCCGATACCTCCGTGCGCGACATCGATTCCAACAGGCCCTCGATTGGGTTCACCGACGCATCCGGCGCGGCACAGACCATCGCCTGCGACGTGATCGTCGGCGCGGATGGATTCCATGGCGTGAGCCGCCCGGCGATCCCCGATGCGCTGCGTACGACGTGGCAGCGGGACTACCCGTTCTCCTGGCTCGGGATCCTCGCCGACGTACCCCCATCGACCGACGATTTGATCTATGCCTGGCATCCGAACGGATTCGCACTGCACAGCATGCGCTCGCAGAAGCTCAGCAGGCTCTACCTGCAGGTCGACCCCGATGAGAACCTCGACGACTGGTCCGACGACCGGATCTGGTCCGAGCTCGCCACCCGGTTCGAGATCGACGGCTGGACCCTCAACGAGGGCCCGGTGCTGGAAAAGCTGCTGGCGCCCATGCGAAGTTTCGTCAGTACGCCGATGCGGCACGGACAGCTGTTCTTGGCGGGGGATGCCGCGCACATCGTGCCGGCAACCGGCGCCAAGGGACTCAACCTCGCCGTTGCCGACGTACGCCTGCTGGCAAAAGCGCTCACGGCGTACTACGACAATGGGAGTACGGCGCTGCTGGACGCGTATCCCGAGACGGCGCTGCGCAATGTCTGGCGCAAGACGCACTTCTCGTGGTGGATGACCACGATGATGCATGTGCACGGTGACGAGTTCGATCAGCAGTTGCAGCTCTCCCAGCTGCGGTACGTCGCGACGTCGGAGGCGGCCGCTCGGTCACTCGCCGAAAACTACACCGGCCTGCCGCTCGACGAGCTCTGATCGCGGCGAGTCCTCGTCAAGAGCGCAAGATCGAAGAAGACAGCAGCGTCGTACCTACCTATCGTTGTTTCCATGGCTATGCATGTGCACTCAGCGGCAGTCTGGGTCAGTAATCAGAAAAAGGCGCTCGAATTCTGGGAAGGCACGCTCGGATTCGAACGGCGCATCGACCAGCAAATGGGTCCGGACAACACGTTCGTGACCGTTGCCCCGGAAGGATCTTTCGCGGAGCTGGCGATCAACGAGGCGGCCAAGTTCGGCCAGTCGACCGATCGAATCGGTGGCGACAGCGGCATCTCGTTTGTGATCGACGACGTCACCTCCTGGTACGAGGAGATGAAGGCGAAAGGCGTGAGCTTCTCGGGGCCGCCGGAGAAGATGCCATGGGGCGACGTCGGCGCGCACTTCGAGGACCCGGACGGCAACTCGTTTTTCATCAACGGCAAGAAATAGCTCACGCCGCGGTTTGAGTGCAACGTTTGTGTACGACGTACGGACAAAACGTTGCAGTCAAATCGTGTTTTCAGCACGACGCGCCCAACAGGTTCTTGCTTACCGTCACGGACGGCGTGCCGACGCTGACCCAAGTGCCGAACTGGACAGCCTTCACCGTGACAGTGATCGCGGTGCCGAGACCCAACAGGCTCGTCACGTCGTACGTCCTGGTGCCGACCGAAACGGGGACGTCAGCACGATCGGTGAAGGACAGCACATATCGGGCTGGGGCAACGGCTGGAGCGGACCACGAGATGCGTGCTCGGCCTGGCACCCCAATGGTCTTGCACTTAATGCCAGTCGGGGGATACGGGTTCATCGCGGCACTCGCGACACCTGAGGAAATGTCGGCGTGATCGGTAAACGCCGCCAACGTGGGCTGCGGACGGATCAGTGCGGTCGCGCTCATCAACAACACCGGCAAGGCGACTAGCGCCGTGATGCGGCTTGAGCGAGGATCGGGCGGCTCGTCGACGGAATGCCGCGCTATGCGCTCGTCGCCGGACCGACCTCCGCCAGCCCCGAAACTTGGCACAACCGATGAGGGGTCGTCATCGTCGGCGGAGTCGTCCGGTTCGTTATGACCGCGCGAGTCGTCTGGCGGCTCGCGTTCCCGTTCTTTCTTCGTTCGCACCGAGAAGACGAGCACGCCCCCGACCAGTACGCCGACGCCGAAGACGTACGGAGGCTTCTGGATCTCCTCGACGACGTAACCGAGTCCGTTTTGATGCCACATCACCCGATCTGCTTTGGACGCTAGGTATTGCTCAGTGTCGTTCTCGGGATTAGCGTCGCCCTTCATCGTGAGCGCGTAGACCCCGCCGCCGATCGGCTCGATCGCCACGAGACGGTGGGTCACCCGGACGCCTTTGGCATTGGGCACGCTAACGATGTCTCCGACGTCGAGCTCCGAGGCCGGCGTCTGCCGCGCCAGGGCCAACGCGCCGGTCTTGATCTCCGGCGACATCGATCCGGACCTGAAGACCAATGGTCGAATGTCGAAGAAGAACCCTGCTGCCGCCCCCAACAGACAGATAACCCCCATGATCGCGGCGAGCGTGAGGAGAGTTTCGGCCGCGATGTGCCGAAGTCGCCTCATGGCTGGACCTGCCGGGCGTCCACGGCGAGCATGACCCGCATCGACGCTCCTTGGGCGGCCGCAGGCGGTACGGTATCGGCCGGTATCGCCAGTTTGAAACACAGTCGCCAGTTCGCCCCGGCGCCGAGCGTGGCGCCCTGCTGCGCGCTGACGTTCACCGTGGTGGGGATCGGACTGCCGGTTCCCGATCCGTTCACTACATCCATGAAGTTGGCGTTGCACACGTCGCTGGGTCCGAGGGTGACGAAACGTAGGCGGACCGCCGTACCCAACGCGTCGGCCTGCGCGGTCGTCGACGAACCGGCGGTGGCCGCGCTCGAGCCGATCGTAGTGACGGTGAGCGGTAGCGTGCCGCTGTTAACCAGGCGTAGCTCGGCGTACGACGCGGGCCCGCCCGGATACATGCCATCGACGGTCAGCGCATTAAACGGGTACGGCGTCGGAGCGCCCTGGCCGGGGGTCGTACCGTCGCTGACGCTGAGGTCGAGCTTGCCACTCACGAAGCTTGCGCCCACCGAGCCGGCGTCAGTGAATGCCGCGCTTGTGGCATAGCCGACCAGCCCGAGGGCGGCACACATGCTCAACGCGACTCGTATCTGGACGTGTCGAAGGACTCTCACGATCTGAAGAACCTGACGTCACGACGAAAACGTGAATGCGCCGGGCAATCCGGTCAGGACTGCGTCGCGGTGAACTTGAAGGTCGCGGTAGTCGTCTTGCCTTGGATCGCCGGCACGTTGTTTGCCGGTATATCCGGCAATTCAACCTTGAAGCACAGGATCTCGTTCGCAGCTGGCGCGAGCGGCCGAGTCGCAGCCATCGTGGCGTTCTTCAGGCCGGTTACGCCATCGATGATGACAGTGCCGCCGACAAGACCGCCGGCCTGAGTGCAGGTCGTAGCGGCGACCGCAACCGTCACCTTTAAGGCGCCGGCTAATCCGGTGTCACCGGCGGCCGTCGTGGTCATTCCGTATGTAAAAGCAAGCGAACCGCTGTTGTTTACCTGCAACGGAGCCACGGCGACCGATCCCAGCTTGCCGGCGGCGATTCCGAGAGTCGTGGTGTACGGCGCGGACTCGGGGCCCTGGTTGGTGCCCGGCGGCTGGTCGAAGCTGATGTCCAGGCTTCCGGTGGAGAATGTCGCCCCGACATTGCCTTCGTCGGTGAATG
Organism: Antricoccus suffuscus; assembly: GCF_003003235.1. Taxonomy (NCBI): domain Bacteria; kingdom Bacillati; phylum Actinomycetota; class Actinomycetes; order Geodermatophilales; family Antricoccaceae; genus Antricoccus; species Antricoccus suffuscus. The sequence continues at coordinate 94,576 of NZ_PVUE01000005.1, read as the reverse complement.
CCGCCATGGTCAGCGCGGCGCCCAACCCGACGACAGCTCCAATTGCCAGCAGAGCGCGAATCCGGAATCGATGTTTAGGGTGAGATGCTGCGGTCACGGTCATTGATCTACCTTCCTCAGTAGTTGCAGAAATGGTTCGTAGTGCCGATCAGCGTGCACAGGGCCCAGCCGCATTTCTAGCACAGAAAAGGCACAGGTGGGCTGACGTCGCCGCCGCTACCAGCGGAAATGCGATGCAATCGCTCGTGCGTTCTACCCGCGGTGCCCCCCATCCAGGCGCGTGGGACGTGTGCTCCTCGCGGCAGTCAGAGGCTCAACTGCAACGTTTGTGTACGACGTCCGGACAAAACGTTGCAGTCAAATCGTCGCGGAATGGCGCCGCGGCGATCGTTTTGGCCACGCAGCCGGCAGGCCTGAAGTGGTACCGTTTTGGTATGGCCATGAATGTGCGGATTCCTGAAGCGCTTGACCGACAACTCGAGGAGTTGGCCGCCCGTGAGCATGTTTCAAAGCACTCGCTCGTTTTGCAAGGTGTCGAGCTCATCGTGCGCACCAGGGCGCGTCGAGAAGAAATTGACCGTGGTATTGACTTCGTCATGGACCATGACGCCGAGTTGTTAAGTCGGCTCGAAGACGCGTGACGGACTTTCTCCAACTTGCCGATGCGCTCCAAGTTATCCAGCGGTATGGATTTCATGTACGTGACGCGGGGTTGTTGGCGTCGGCGCTCGGTCGACCGTCGGCGTCCATGTTCGGCGTGGACGCCTACGAGACTCTGGACCGGAAGGCCGCCGCGCTACTGGAGTCTGCCGTCCGCAACCACGCCCTCGTAGATGGCAACAAGCGCACGGGCTGGACGCTCCTGGTCCTCTTCCTGTGGATCAACGGATACCAACATGACTTCACCGCCGATGAAGGATTCGACTTTGTCCTCGGCGTCGCCGAGGGAACGATTGGGCTGGACGATGCTGAGCAACGAATCGCGGCACACCGCATTCCGCGTTCATGAAAGGGCCCGCGTGTTGTTGCCATCCGCTCGCTCCCTGTCGCGGCAGACCCCTGCTGGTCACGCCTCGTGATCCAGCACAAGGGGGAGGTTGGCGAGACAAGGGAACGCCCGCCCGTCACCGTTACGCCGTTCGTGACCCGAGCCGGCAGTCCGGTGAGCCAACCGTGGTGACGGATGGTCGGGGATTTTGTGACGGACGGAGCCGAACTTTGTGACGGACGGAGCCGAAATTTGTGACGGATGGCGGTAGGAGAGCGTGGCGTTATAGGCTCCGAAAATGAGAATGCGACTTCGTCAGGTGGCCTTTGTGGCCACGGATCTTGGACCGGTAGAGCAGCAGATCGAGAACGAGCTCGGGGTGGAGCTGTGTTTCCGTGACCCGGGCGTCGGGAAGTACGGCCTGAAAAACGCGCTGTATCCGGTCGGCGACAAACTGCTTGAGGTGGTCTCGCCGCAAGAAGACGGGACGACCGCGGGACGCCTGCTCGAGAAGCGCAGTGGCGACGGCGGCTACATGGTCATCTTGCAAGTCGATGATCTCGCTTCGCTGCGCTCGCGCATTGACGAGAACGGCGTCCGGATCGTCAGCGAGCCGAAGGGCGAGACGATCGCCGGCCTGCACCTGCACCCCAAAGATGTGGGCGGCGCAATCCTCTCGGTCGACCAGAGCGAGAAGTGGGACGACTGGGACTGGGCCGGGCCAGGCTGGCGCGAGCACATTAAGACCGAGACGGTGACCGACATGGTCGGCGTCGCGGTTCAGTCCGACGATCCTGCCGCGATGGCGAAACGGTGGGGGACCGTGCTCGGGCGTGACGTCACCACCCAGGGCAACGAGTCGCACATCGAACTCGACGAGGGCGTCCTTCGGTTTGTGCCGACCGGCGACGATCGCGGCGACGGCGTGACTGCGATCGACGTACGCGCGGCAGACGGCGTCGCGCGTACGACGAATCTGTGCGGCGTAGCGATCAACTTCGTCGCCTGAGCCGGATCGGCTGACCGAAGCGGAACGCTTGCGGCGACGGCAGCGTCAGTCGTCCCATGAGGGCCGGCACGAGGAAATCTTGGCGCGTGCTGTCGCTGACCGCGGCAGCCGTGGCCCTCCTCTGCGGTTGCTCGATTACGCTCGACGGTCGTGGATCGACGCGGCATACCTTCACACCCCCGACCGGGCCCGACGATGTCGTCGTACAAGTAGTGACGGCCGGCGGCTACGCGCCTCTGTCCTCCTATCTGCGGACAACAGCGTCGTACACGCTATTGGGTGATGGCACGCTCATCGTCGCCGACGGTGATTACGGCGACGCGCTCGTGTCCCTCGAGATGGCAACGATCGGTACCGCGCAGATTTCGGATATCGTCAAGAATGCCGACAATGCAGGCATTCTGGGTCCCGAGAGTGACTACGACCAGCCCAATGTGACCGACATGCCGTCGACGTCCGTGGCCGTCAATGTCGACGACACAAGCTACAGCCAATCGGCCTACGCGCTCTACTTCGATGAGCACGACGACGACCTGTCCGGGCCAGCGCAGAAAAGGCGGGCGCAGTTGCGTGACTTCATCGATCACATCGATGAACTCGCTACGGATACGGTCGACTACGCGCCCGACGCGATCGTGATCTACCGACTGCCCGCCGACGAAGGCTCCGGATCCGAACCGGTCAAGCCATGGCCGATCGCTACCGCGCCGCCCGCGTCGAATGGTTCGCCCACCTGCATTGTGGTCGACGGCGACGAGGCGAACATTCTCGCCGCGGCCGCGCAGGATGCGGATGCCGATGACCTGTGGCAGGTCGGCACGGAGACGCCGACGACGTTCGCCATGCGCCCGCTGCTGCCCGGCGACAAGGGATGCGAAAAGTAGTCCACCCAAAACGTTGCAATCATCCGAAAATGGGCGCGCAATGGAACTATGAACGGAAAGTCGGTCGTGCTTCCAGGCAGTTCGCGGCGGCCGGTGAGCCACGTCGTCGGCGCGCGAGCCTTACCGGCCGATGAGCGCATTGCTATCACGCTGATCTTGCGCCGTCGTGCGTCCGTGCCGGTGACGGCTACCGGCCCGGTCAGGATCACCTCAAGCGAGTTCGCGGAGAGTTACGGCGCCGATCCGGGCGACGTGCAGATTGTCGCCGATGTACTGCATGCTGCGGAAATCGACGTACTAGAGACCCACCTGGCGTCCCGGCGGATGCGCGTAGCCGGCACTGCCGCGGCGCTGGGTGCCCTGTTCGGATCATCCATGGAACAGGTCGAGAGCCTCGATCCGGTGACTGACCAATCGGTGACGCACCGGCATCGCACCGGGGAACTCACCGTGCCCGCCGCGCTTTCGGCGATCGTCGTCGCCGTACTGGGCCTCGACGACAGGCCGCAGTCCCGCGCCCACCTGCGGGCTGCCGTCGAGCCAAAGGTCAGCTATACGCCGCCGGAACTCGCTGCGGCGTACCAATTCCCGGCCGAGGCGGCGAGTTCCGAGCAGCACCTGGCGATCCTTGAACTCGGCGGCGGATTTACCGCCGCGGACTTGACAAGCTACTTTGCCGGGATCGGCGTACCCGAACCGGTCGTGACGGCGTACGGCGTCGATGGCTCGGCTAATGCGCCCGGCAAGGATCCCACCGGTGCCGATGGGGAGGTCATGCTGGACATCGAGATTGCCGGCGCACTGACACCCGGGACGATGATCGACGTCTACTTCGCGCCCAACACCGACGCGGGGTTCGTCGACGGGGTCAGTACGGCGATCCACGCCTCACCAACACCGGCAGCGCTGTCGATTAGCTGGGGTGACTCCGAGGATGTCTGGACAGCGCAGGGGCGAAACGCACTCAACGACGCATTCATCGATGCGGCCGCGCTCGGGGTGACCGTCACCGTCGCGGCCGGAGATGGCGGCAGCAGCGACAGGGCCACCGACGCCAAGGCACATTGCGACTTTCCCGCCTCGAGTCCCTACGCGCTCGGCTGCGGCGGGACGCGCCTGGAGTACGACGTAGCGCGCGGCACGGTGAGCAGCGAAACTGTGTGGAACGACCCGCCGCACGGTGCGACCGGCGGCGGCGTCAGCGACGCGTTTTCCTTGCCAGCGTGGCAAAGTGGGGTCGGCGTACCGGCGCGTCCGACTACGTCGGGGGCCGGTCGAGGTGTCCCGGATGTAGCGGCCGACGCCGACCCAGAGACCGGCTACGCGGTCCGTGTCGACGGCAAGGACGTCGTCTACGGCGGCACCAGTGCGGTGGCTCCGCTGTGGGCGGCGCTGGTGTGCATCCTGTCGCGGTCGATCGGCCGGTCTCTCGGATTCCTGCAGCCGACGCTGTACGCCGGACTCGTTGCCGGCGCTGTGGGAGCCGGGTTTAGGGACGTGATCGAAGGCAACAACGGCGCCTATACGGCGAAGGCCGGATGGGATGCGTGCACCGGTCTCGGCGTACCGGTGGGGACCGACCTGCTCGCTCGATTGCGCTCTGCGACTAATTGACGCGCCCCGTCGGACTATGTGTATACGACGCAACGTTAGCGCAGATAGTTGGGAATCGTAGGCGCGGACCCACGGATGGGCGTCGTTACGGATGGGCGGAAATCAGATCGCGATCTGGCTGGCGATGCGGAGCACCTCGCGGTCGGCGTACCTGGGCCCGATCAACTGCAACCCGATCGGGAGTCCCTCGCTTCCCTTACCTGCTGGGAAAGAGACGCTCGGTAGGCCGGGGTAGATCGCTAGACCCGCCCAGGCCAATTGTGATGCGCACGGTTCGGATCGTCCGTCTATCTCGATCATCCGGCTCGCGATATCGTTGTCGTCGAGCGGGAACGCCGTAGTGCCGAAGACCGGCGCGAGGACGGCGTCGTACCGCTCACTTAGTGCCGCATCCCATTCTCGTCCGGTCCGCGCGTGTGTGTCGAGCATGTCAAACCAGGCCGCGAGGGTGACCGGTTCCCGGCCGGCCGGAGGGATGCCGTGCGACATGACCGTATTGAGCAACCGCAAGTAGTCGCGGTGCATCGCCTCGAGGTCCGGCAGCTTCGGGGTCCGATCGATAGTCGCGCCCAGTGTCTCGAGCTGCGCGGCCCGCGCCTCGAGTGTGCTCGCCACGTCGGAACTCATCGGCGCGAGCGGGTGCGCGGCGACGACCGCGACGCGTAGCCCGGCCAATTTGCCTTCGCGCGGCGCCGGGAGTGGATGGTCGGCGAGTACGCCGAGCAGCAGGTCCAGGTCCTCCGCCGACCGCGCCATCGGACCCACGACGGACAGTACGTCGTCGGATCCGTCGGTGCCCGGCATCGAGTGCCCGGCCTTGGAAATGATGCCGTGCGTCGGCTTGAGTCCCCATACGCCGCAGAATGCCGCCGGCGTACGGATTGAGCCGCCAATGTCGCTGCCGACCTCGGCCGTCACGAATCCAGCGGCGAGCGACGCGGCCGCACCGCCCGACGATCCGCCCGAAGAGCGGCCGTGCATGTGCGGGTTATGGGTCGCGCCGTACACCGGGTTGACCGATTGCAGGTCTGCCAGTCCGGGTGGCACGTTGGTCTTGCCGACGATCACGGCGCCGGCCTTCTTGAGCCGTGTGGCCAGTACGGCATCACGATCGGCGATGAAGTTGGCGTGCTCGGCGTACCCCCACGTGGTCGGCAGGCCCGCGATGTTGATGCTCTCCTTGACGGTCATCGGCAGACCGAGCAGCGGAGCGCGCTCGCCGCGGGCTAGCCGCGCGTCGGCTTCCTTCGCCTCTGCGCGAGCGCGGTCGAAGTCGCGCACGACTACCGCGTTAATGTCGCCGTCGCCGTCCTCGATCCGCTTGATTGCCTGCTCTGTCGCCTCGACGGCCGTCGTTTTTCCGCCCGCGATCGCGTCGACGAGCTCCTGTGCTGCACCCATTTCCAATCACCTCGGTCCAAACACTATCCGTTCGCGCCGACACGACAAACATTTCCCGCGGATCGGCAGGCGACTTGCCACGGATCGCGGGGCGACTTGCCACGGATCGTGGGTAGGTTGAGACCATGGCTAAACGACGTAGTGAGCTGTTGGTAGAGCCGCAGTGGCTCGCGGAGCACCTGGATGATCCGGATATCAGAATTCTGGACTGTACGACGTACATGACGGCGCAGCCGACGGGCCCGTCGAAGATCGACAGCGGCCTGCCGGACTACCGGAAAGGCCACATTCCCGGCGCGCAACATGTCGACATGGTGACGCAGATGTCCGACCCCAGCGGCGAATATCCCTACACATTGCCAAAACCCGGCCAGCTCGACGCGCTGTTCAGCAAGCTCGGTATCGGGAATGAACATCGGGTGATCCTCTACGCGCGCAGCGCCCCGATGACGGTAACGCGCGTGTGGTACGTCCTGCGGGCGCTTGGCCACCAGCAGGTCTCGCTCCTTGATGGCGGGTTTGCGCGTTGGGAGTCCGAGGGGCTGCCGGTGGTGACGGAGGTGCCGGCGTACGAACCCACGGTCTACCGTTCACGATTCGACCCGCGCCGGTACGTCGATCGCGACGATGTCCGTGCGGCGATCGACGACGACGCCACGGTGCTGGTCAACTCCCTTGGGCGCAATCAGTTCGCCGGTACCGGCGGTGCCCACTACGGGCGCCCGGGGCGGATACCGGGAAGTGTCAGTGTCCCGGCTGCCGAACTCGTCGATCCGAAGACCCATATGTACCAGTCGAACGACGTGATCGAAAAGGCTTTTGCCGAGGCGGGTGTGGCACCAACCCAGCGTGCGGTTACGTACTGCGGGGGAGGGATCGCCGCCAGCACAGACGCGTTCGCGCTCGAGCTGATTGGTCACGAGGACTGGGCGCTCTACGACAACTCGTTGCTCGAGTGGTCGACCCGGGCCGAATTGCCGATGGAGTCCGACGCCTAGCGCGTTTCAGAACTTAGTTCTAGCCCTGAGGCCAGCATCTGGGTAACGTCCATCGCGAAGTGTCGGTAGCCACTGAGGATGAAGGAGCGTTTCGGATGTCGGGTTTGCTGGAAAACAAGTCGGTGCTCGTGACCGGTGCTGGATCGGGGATCGGGCGGGCGAGCGCGCAGGCAGTTGCTCGCGAGGGCGGAGCGGTGACCGTCGCCGACATCAAGTTGGCCGGCGCCCAAGAGACCGTCGACATGATCACTCAGGCCGGCGGGAGGGCTGTCGCTGTCGAAGTGGACGTCACCGACGAAGTCCAGGTCGACGCGATGGTGACGGCCGCGGAGGACGCGTTCGGGCCGCTCGACTGTGCGTTCAACAACGCCGGCATCGCGCGTGGCCGTGACCATGTGCCGGGGACGCTCACTGCGCAAACATCCTTCCAAGCCTGGCAGGACGTGCTCGGCGTCAACCTCAACGGCGTGTTTCTGTGCCTCCGGCGCGAGCTGCAAAGCATGGAGAAGCGCGGAGCCGGAGCGATCCTCAACACCGCATCGGTCGCGGGACTGATCGGCCTCGCCGGCGCCTCGCCGTACACCGCGAGCAAGCACGCGGTCGTCGGACTGACCAAGGCCTCCGCTCTTGAGTATGCGAAGACCGGGATCCGCGTCAATGCGCTGTGCCCGGGGTATGTCACGACGCCGATGACGAATGGGACGAAGCAGGGCGACGACAAGCGGATGGAGCGCGTGCCGATGGGACGCTACGGCACGGTCGACGAGGTCGCCGAACTCGTCGTGTGGCTGCTGTCGGATCGTGCGTCGTTCTGCACCGGTTCGTCGTTCACCGTCGGCGGCGGCATCGAGGCCGGCTGAGGCGGCTCACGTCGGCCAGTCGGTCGCGAATGTCGAGAGGGTGACGATTCGTCAACGACGGACGAGCGTCACCAGCGAGGTGCGCGTTTTTCGTTGAATGCGTTCAGTCCCTCTTGAGCGTCGTCGGTGGCGATGATGTTGCAGATCGTCTCGACGACGTTTTCGATAGCCCGCCGATATTCGAAGTCGTTCTGACGCATAAACGAGTCGCGCGCGAGTTTCATGACGACCGGCGACTTCGCGGCGAATCCACGGGCGATCTCCCGCGCCTTAGTCATGACCTGGTCGTGCGGTACGGCGTGGTTGATCAGCCCGCGTCGTTCCGCATCGAGCGCCGAGATCGGATCGCCGCTGAAGAGCAACTCGAATGCCTTATGTCGGCCGATCTGGCGGGGTAAATGCACGAAGTGCATCGCCGGAATCACGCCGACGTTGATCTCTGGGTACGAAAGATCCGTTGCGGCATCGGCAACGATTACGTCGCACGACACGGCGAGGGTCACCCCGGCCGCGCGGGCCGGGCCGGTAAGCGCGGCTATGGTCGGCTTTCCCATGCGGTACTGAAGGTCGTGCATCTCGAAGTAGAGCTTCCCCAAGAAGCGGCGAAGGTCCATGCCGGTGCCGCCGCGGATCATCGCCAGGTCCATGCCTGCGCTGAAGGCGTTGTCGAAGGCGCTCGTCAAGATGACCGCCCGTACGTCGGGGTCGTCTTTCGCCAGCCGGTACGCCGCCAGGATGTCATCGACGAGTGCGTGGTTGAGGGCGTTGACCGGCGCGCGGGTCATCGTTATCTCGGCAACTCGATCGCGTACGACGTACTGCACATTCGCAAGGTCCATGCTGATCTCCCAGTGTCCGCGGCGTCTGTCAGTTTTGTCAGCCGGTCACAGGCCCATTGACTTGCGGATCTGTTCGAGTCGGTCTTTGCCTGCCTTGTTGAGTTTTTCGCGTTCCTGCGCGTAATCGATGCCTTTGTCGGACTCCTCGTCGAGGACCTCCTGGCCGTCGGCCTGCGCGGTTATCTGCTCGATTCGCTCGCGGACCGCGTCAAAACCCGGCACGCCGCGCTCGTCGTAATAGCCATCTGGCAGTGGGGACTTCGGCAAATCGAAATCGGAGTCCGCGGGCGCAGGAATGACGGCCGCAGGATTAATCGCCGACGGGTCCGTGGCCCTTGAGTCTGCCGGCTTCGGATCGGCGGGCGCCGGGTCGGCAGGGCTCGAGTCGGCGGGGCTCGAGTCGGCGGGGGTCGGGTCTGCTGATCCGGGGTCGTTGGAATTGCTCATCGTGACCTTTCCTTACGACTGCTGTTGCCCAATCGTATGCGTCGTTAGAGGCCGACCTTGCCGGTCGCCCAGTACGGCTGGGTCTTGATCGCTTTGCGGTCGAAGCCGCGATTGCGCAGTGCGTCGCGCTGGCGCTGGATCGACTGCCCGTGTCCGGCTAGGTAGACGGTAGCCTGCGCCACCTCGTCGAGCTTCGGTTGCGAGGTCGACAGCCAGTCGTCCACCGCAGCCCCCGGCGTACTGTTCGCGGCGAGTACGACGCTGCCCGGCAAGAGCTCACGTGCGTAGGGGAGCGCGCATGGGTCGACCTCGGCGACAGCGAGGAAGCGTGCATCCTCCTGCTTAGCCCGTCGTGTCATGGCAACTAGCAAGCCGAGAGTTGACGTGTCGCCAATCGCGACCGCATTCGCCGGAGACGTCCACCGAAAGTTGCGTGCCGACGTCATTCCGCACCACGTGAGTTCGTCGCCGGGCCGGAGTGAGTCCAACATTGCCGTCCCGGGTGCGTCGGAGTCGTCGTGCCGGTGAATCAGCATCGTCGCCGTACCGGAATCGGTGTCGACCGACTCCGGCGTGTAGTGGCGGAAGTCGTCTGGGGCGATCCGAAATGAGGTGACGTCGCACGGCGACAGGGCGTGATCACGAAAATAGTCGCTTGTGAACGTGATCCGGGTGAGGGTCGGCGCAAGCACCTCCGAAGCGAGGACGCGTGCGGTGAACCCGCGCCGCTCGGCGAGGTCGGCAAGGATCTTCGGGACTTTGGCCACGGCTGGCACCTCCGTAAGAGCATTCGTACGAAGTTAGCCTAACCTAATGCACAATGGTTGTCGCCGGATAGTTAGGCGACCCGCGCGTTGCTGGACCGGGCTATTCGGTCGTCTTCCCGCGGACTACGGCGGACCGGCCGGTATTTCCGAAGTTCATGCCGTAGACGCCGAACCCTCGTGAGTTCGTCCCAAGCGCGTCGCCTGGCTGAGCGCCGATCGAGGTGAGTCCACCGTCGACCGCGATCGCTTCCCCAGTGATGAACGACGTGTCCGGCGAGGTGAAGAAGAGGATTGCTTGCGCAATGTGTTCGGGACGGCCGACCTCGGGCCAGGGTTGGGCGGCGGTGAAGGCCTCTTCGTTACGTCGTTTGCTGATCGGGTTGAGGGGCGTGGCAATCAGCCCGGGGTTGACGGTATTGACGGCGATCTTGTGTGGTGCGAGCTCCGACGCGAACACCCGGCCCATCTGGATGACCGCAGCTTTGGACGCGGAATATGCCTGTGAACCCGCGTCGCCGATCAACCCGGCGACCGAAGCGACGTTGACGATCGATCCGCCGGTGCCCTGCTCTACGAGGATTCGCGCGGTGTGCTTGATTCCGATGAACACACCACGGGTGTTGACTGCGAACGTCGCGTCCCAGTCCTCGACCTGCAGGTCGGCCAAATGACCGAACGCGCCGCCGATACCCGCGTTGTTGACGATGCCGTCGAGCCCATCGAACTGCGCGGCGAAGAAATCGATTGCTTCCTGCATCGCCGGTTCGAGCGATACGTCCGCCTGAGCGGTGGCGAGGCGTCCATCGCGAGACTCATCGGGAAATTCTGCGGCGATCGCGATGAGTGAGTCCTGGTTGAAATCAATGACGCCGACCGAGTCGCCGCGCTTCAGCATGGCCGTGACGGTCGCGCGGCCGATTCCGCTCGCTCCGCCCGTGACGATGAATCTACTCATTTTGCTCCTTCGAACGGACGTCATTCGGTCGGGCAGAACGGCCCGGCCAGCGTTCCTACCTTCATACCGCAGTTGGACCTGGCCGCCTACTGAGGTCGCGCTTCCAGGGTCGGATTTGGTCGCAAAGACGCGACCAAATCCGACCCTGGAGCGGGAAGTCTCGGCGCGGAACCGTCGTTGCACTCCGCCAGTCGGATCGACGACGACAGGAGGGCCTCAAGATGGATGGTCGGGACAGGATTGCGTTCGGCGCGGGAGTGATCGCGGCCGTTCTCAGTGTGCTGCCCGCCGTAGTGCTGCTGGTAGCGCTCGGGCCGATCGGGGTTATCAACCTGATTCTGTTTTTGGGATTCCTCGCCGACCCGCGTCTGGGGATCGTCGTGGTGGCGTTGTTCCTCGCGCCGGTACTCGTCGTTGCCGGCTTGGTGCGGGCGCGGAAAAGCGGACGTTCGTTGCTCTTCGCCGTCGGAGTCGCGACAGCCATTATCGCCAATGGCTTCGGGCTCGCGTTCTGGCCGCAGATCATGCCCGTCATCGGATGGGGCGGATTCGGCGTACTGGCGGCGAGTGGCGTAACCGCAGTGTGCCTGTTCGCGCGAGAACGCGTCCGAGCCCAGGACAGCGGCTCGTAGGCGCGGTGACCGCTGAGGTGTGATCTAAGTTAAATCTGGAACCGGCGTGCCGTCGCCGTCGTCTTGCTGACGGCCAAGCCTCAACGATCCGTAAAGGCGTCAGTATGCGTGAGCAGTTCCAGGTAAACCTCCGCGGGATCGTTGAGATCCTGTCGCATCACTTGTATTCCAGTCCGCGGGTCTACCTGCGCGAGCTGGTTCAGAACGCTCGGGACGCGATTGTCGCTCGCGAACACCTTGGTGACTCTTTCGCGCCGGAGATTTTCATAGACGTCGACGAAGCGGCCGCGATCGTCACGGTCACCGATAACGGGGTCGGCCTGAATGCGCACGAGATGCGCACTCTCCTAGCCACCATCGGAAGCTCGTCGAAACGAACGGACTTCGAGTCCGCTCGGCGTGACTTTCTTGGCCAGTTCGGCATTGGGCTGTTGTCCTGCTTCCTTGTCGCCGATGAGATCGAGGTGTACTCCCGCAGTGCCCGCGACGCCGGTGCCGAAACCGTCAAATGGACCGGGTACGCCGACGGCACCTTCACGGTCTCGACTGTGGACGTCGGGCTCGAGCATGCCGGTAGCCAGGTCCGCCTGGTGCTGCGTCCCGACGAGCGTGAATGGGGTACGCCGAAGCGCGTCGAACGGCTGGCAAACGACTTCGCGCAGCATCTCGAAGTGCCCATCGTCGTACGGTCGGGCGAGAATTCGAGTCTGGTCAGCGCTAAGACGCCGCCGTGGCGGATGTCGCCGGACGATGCCGTGGAGTACTGCCGCCGCACCTTCGGTTTCCTTCCGCTGTCGGTCGTCCCGCTCACGGTCGAGGCGGCCGGGGTGAATGGCGTCGCCTTCATCACCGATTCAAAAGGCAGACTCGGCGATCGTGCCGGTGACCTGGTCTACTCCCACGGAATGCTGGTGAGCACCCGGAACGATCAGCTTGTCCCGGACTGGGCGTTCTTCCTACGCGCGGTGATTGATGCCGGCGATGTCGGCCTGACCGCATCTCGCGAGACGCTGCAGGAAAGTGGCGTACTGACCGACGTGCGCGCGCGGATCGGGGACCAGGTCCGTGACCACATCGGCGCTATGGCTGACGAGTCGCCGGCGATCTTCACGCGGTTCCGCGACGTGCACGCGACGGGGCTGCGGGCGATGGCCATTTCGAATCCGGAGATGCTCGACTTCGTCTGTAAGCATTTGCCGGTGCAGTCGACCGTCGGTTCGCTGCCCATTGACGATCTGATCGAGAAATATCAGAAAATCTCGTACGTCTCGCGTCTTCAGGACTACAACGCGCTGTCTGCTCTCGCTGCCGCGCAGGACATCGTCCTGGTCAATGCCGGATACGTATACGAAGAAGACATCCTGCGGGCCGTTGCCGAGTCTCGTCCACTCGTGCACATCGACCGCCTCGACCTGCGGACAGTGGCCGACAGTCTGCCGATGGCCCCGGAGGAGGACAGTGAGTGGGCCGCCCAATTAACGGATCTGGCGCGGCAGACTCTGGAGTCCATCGAGGTCGAGGTCGACGTACGGGCGTTCCGGCCGGGGTCTGTGCCGGCGTTCTACGTCCCGGCCGACGACCAGGCGCCTAAGGACGATTCCGGCGTTTGGGGTGACCTGATGGGAGACCTCGACCTATCCGGGCCGTCTGGCCTTGCAAAGCTGGTGCTGAACGTTGCGAGCCCGCCGGTCCGTGCGTTGCGCGCCGGGATTGATCCGCGGGTACGCCGTGACTCGATCATCGCGCTGCACGTGCTCGCCGTACTCCTCGGTGGGCACAAGCTCGTCGAGAATGAGTCCCAGCTGTTGAGCCAGTCACTGACGACTCTTATCTCGGCGGCCACTCAGACCGAACGTCTCGACACCCGACCGCATGTTGAGGAGCGCTAACGATGGATTACCGCGACGCCGAAGAAGGCTCGAATGTTGTGTACGACGAAGCCACCGTCACAGCGCTCGAAGACTTTTACGAACGTATCCACACTGCCGGACAACTAGACGACGGGATTGAGGCGGAAGAGACCGCAGAACGGCTATATCGCGATGCGGTCGATCTTGACTACCCGCAGGGGATGATGACCGCGCTAATACTTCGGTACTCGTCTGAGTTCAACCGTGAGGCGAGGGTCGAGTCGCTTCAGACGTTCATGCGAGCGATTCAGTTGTGGGACTCGCGAGCGGAGGAGATCGAGCCCGGAATTCGACAGGTCATTTTGCATATCTATCCGGTCGCGATCGACGCCATGATCGCGCTGCCGGGGATTCCCGCGGCGCGGATCGACGCCGTACTCGACCATATGGTTCGCGCGCATCAGCTTGAGGGTGCTCCGATGTCGACGGTCGCGTTGTGTCGTGCGCAGTGGGCCGCGGAGACCGGAGACATTGCCGCGGCGCTCGGGCACCTTGAAGCATTCCTTGTTGACCCCGAAGGGTGGACGCAGGCATTACAGCTGCGACTTGGGTTGATGATCTACGAGGCTACGAGCATGCACGAGGCCGGACTGCAGTTTGTGGACGAACGGGTCGCCGGTGCAGAACTGGACGACGACGATCGCATCTATGTCGGGGGCACACGGTCGGCGCTTCTGGTGCGGGAGGGACGTGCGGTAGAGGCTGAGGCCATCGCGCGCGGGCTGCTCGAGGACTTCACGCTTGATGTTCTCCACGAAGAGGTTGGTGTCGAATACCTCGTGCTGGCTCTCCTTGAGGACCGCCCCGCCGTGCAGCGCCTCATCGACTGGTGCGATCCGGATCCGCTCGATAGCCCCAATCCGGCCGTGTTTCACCTTCAGGCAGCGTGCGCGCGGTTCTACCTGGCCGACCCGGCAACGGCGGCGCTCGGCGAGAAATACCGTGCCGAAGCGATGGCGAATGCAGCGAAGTTTGACGCCCGGAACGGTACGTCGTACCGCAGCGATCAAATGCGGCGGTATTGGCTCGGGGAATCGACCTGACGCATCGCCGGGACTCAGACAACTACCCTCCGGAAATTTTTCTCAAAGAACTGTCGGATCATGATGGGGGCATTCGTAGCAGTGGTGAGGCCGTCCGCAAGGGACGCCACCAGGGCAAAGGAACCGTGGTCATGAAGTTGACGACGACGAGGCCTAGAAGGTTTGTGATCGGAAGGTCGAGGTCCGGCCATCCAGTGAGTGCCGTCGAGAAGGCGATAACTCGGGCCTCAACCGAGAAGCGTGCTTCAATCCCGAGTTAGCCCTGTAGTTCACTCGCGTAATACGGTGTCTAGAGTTCACCGCGTCGCGAGACCCCGGTCGGACGCGGCCAGGACCCGTACCGGTTGACCATGCACCTAGAACGGAATCCTTTGCGCAAACTTGTCTACTACGTTGCCAGCACGCTCGACGGCTTCATCGCTGGCCCTGACGGCGGTGATCCAAGTGATCAGAGCTTCTTCCCGATCACTCCCGACATGATTGAGTTCATCGCGACGAAGCTCCCGGAGACACTTCCGGCGCCAGCACGTGACGCCATGGGCATTGAGGGGCCGGGGCAGGTTTTCGACACAGTGCTCGAGGGTCGGGTCTCCTATGAGACCGGATTGGCGGCGGGCCTCGACGATGCCTATCCGCATCTGCGCCACCTGGTTTTCTCTACGACGTTGTCGACCGTGGCTGGTGCCAACATCGAGCTTGTCACGGGCGATGCGCTGGACCGGGTGCGGGACCTGAAGGCAGAGGAAGGCAATGACATCTGGCTGGTCGGCGGCGGCAAGTTGGCGCACAGTCTTCTTCCCGAGATCGACCGGCTTGTCATCAAGCAGAATCCGGCAGTGATTGGTTCGGGGACCCAATGTTCGATGGCCCGTTTGAGCCGACGTTGTTCACGGCGGTCGATGCGCTGCTCCTCGAATCCGGAGTGCGCGTGGTGACACTCGACCGAGCCTAGGACACCGGACTCTGCGATACAAACGCGAGAACCGCAGTTCAGGAAATTCCTGAACTGCGGTTTCGGGAAGTGGCCAGGGACGGGGTCGAACCGTCGACCTTCCGATTTTCAGTCGGACGCTCGTACCAACTGAGCTACCTGGCCGTGCGGTAGTCAATACGTCGTACTGCCTACCATCGCTCTATTATGAGCGACCCTGACGGGACTCGAACCCGCGACCTCCGCCGTGACAGGGCGGCGCGCTAACCAACTGCGCCACAGGGCCTTGCTTGTACTGCTGTTCGTTTATTCAGATGGTGCTGGTCGTGCAGGATGCTGTTGTCAACAGCGACCCATACTACTGCGTGACCCCAACGGGGTTCGAACCCGTGCTGCTGCCGTGAAAGGGCAGAGTCCTGGACCGCTAGACGATGGGGCCTTACCTCGTCGCGTTTCGGCTCCGAGCATTCGGGATTACCGCCGCGCGTTTGGGGCTGCAAAAGCATACTTGATGGGTCATCAACCTCCCAGAGGGGGGTCACAGGTACGCCGGAACCCCGCAATCGTCAGCCACCGGGGGACGCTGGCGCGGGCTGACTGTCCGTCGGCTTCGGCGTGCTGGGCTCGCTGGAGCCGCCGGATCCGCTGGACCCACCCGATCCTCCGGACTCGCCTGACGAGCTTCCGGCGGACTCGCTGGCGGCGCTCTCGGCGGACTTCTCGGCCTCCTTGCCGGCAACCGGCGCGACCTTGCGCTCGATGCTCACCTGCGTCAGGCCGAGACCGCCGACGGTGATCTCGTCGTACGCCTGCAGTTCCTTGGTCTTCTTGTCGAAGTAAAGTACGTCGGCCTCGAGCGGCGTTGGCTTCTCGCCCTCGAGGCCGCGCAGCCCTGCGCCACCGGTGGATCCCTCGACCATCAGCAGCGTGTCCTTATCGAGTGCCTTGACGCTGCGCTTGTGTTTGTGGCCGGCCAAGATCAGCGGCGTGGAGTCCTTCAGGATGTTCGCCGGCTCCGGGTCGTGGATGAGGACCATATCGGGCGTTGTTTTCGACTCGTCGATGGTCGTCTTGAGTTTCTTGGTTGTGTCACTGAGAAGCTGCTTTTCGGTCTTGCTGTACGACGTGGTCAAGTCTGGGGTGAACCGCGGGTCACCGATACCAGCGATCGTCAGTCCACCGACTTCGGTCAACGAGTTGTCCAGCACGACGGCGTTCGGCTCACTCGTCACCTTGGCCTGGGTCGTCGTCGAGTCGTGGTTGCCGCGCACATAGACGTAGGGGACGCCGTAGCCGCCAATCTGGTTAAGCAGCTGGTCCTCCGGAGCGCTGCCCCAGTCGACCAGATCCCCGGTATCGACGATGAAATCGATGTTGAACTGCTTAGTCAAGTTTTTGACCAGATCGAACCCGGCCGGGTTGAGATGCATGTCCGACACGTGCAGGACGCGGATGACGTCGCTGTTGGCCGGGTTGGCCGGCAAGGTGGAGACGGCCGCGTACAGCGTTGAGACGTTTTGCACCAGCTTCACCAGTGACTTGCGGTAGTCGGCGAACTTATCGGCAAGGTGCTCGGCGTCGCCGAAGAGTGCCGGCGCTTGCGTCAAAAGGCCCGTATAGCGCGGTTCTTGGAGCTTCTTGGCATCAAACGTCGCATAGCCGAATGCGAGAGTGGCAAGCACCAGTGCGATCGACGTACCGGCTGAAATAAAGACATCGCGGGTACGGCGGAAGACCAGCAGACTCATCGCCGCCGCGCCCACAATCGCCCAGATCATCGACTGCACAAGGAGTTCGATGATGGCCGACCGTACGTCGGACCCGATCTCCGAGGTGAGTTGATCGAGGCTGGCGCCGCCGTTGACTACTTGCGTTGCCTTCTTCTCGTCGATCTGCAGCACGGTCATGTCGAGGTTGAGCGGGCCGTCGTACGCGTCGACATTGAGGGCGCCGAGTGGTGGGATGTTGACCGTCGCTCCGCCCCAGCCGAACGTGAGCTGAGCGTTGACCGTCATCGGGCCGATCTCGGCGGT
Organism: Antricoccus suffuscus; assembly: GCF_003003235.1. NCBI lineage: Bacteria > Bacillati > Actinomycetota > Actinomycetes > Geodermatophilales > Antricoccaceae > Antricoccus > Antricoccus suffuscus. Next base: position 77,265 of record NZ_PVUE01000005.1, on the reverse strand, counting down.
CGTGTGGCCGCCGATGAGTACGCCGAGGACCGCGCCGAGGATGGCGATAGCGATGCGCACCGCGACTCGAATCGCGATGTGCTTGTACCACCGGCCGGGCACCGGCGCGAAGTCGTCCGCGCCCTGAGAGTCGGACGACTTCGCGGTGTCGGTCATCTCGGCGACGTCAGCATTCGAGGCATCTGTGGGATTTCCCGCAGAATCTGAGCTCATCGGAGTGCATTCCCTTAGCGCATCGAGGTACGTGGCAAGGGCGCAAGTCTAGCCGAGTGCGCCGCCTTTTCGGAGCGACTCGATCTCGGCGCCAGACAGGCCGATGCCGGCCAGAATGGCGTCGGTATCGACACCTTGCGTTGCCGGACCCGGTTTGGGCTGACCTGCTGGCGTCCGGCTGAAACGCGGCGCCGGAGCGGGCTGGGTGACACCGTCCATCTCGAAGAACACGCCGCGCTCGGTATTGGCCGGGTGCACGAATGCCTCTTCAGGGGTCAGGACCGGTGCAACGCAGGCGTCGGTGCCGTCGAACACCTTCTCCCAATGAGACCGCGGCTGTGCGAGGAACGCATCGGTGAATGTCTTCTTCATTGCGACCCACTGCGTGCGGTCGTGCTGGGCGGGCAGCGAAGCCGGGTCGAGCTGCAGGCCCTTGAGCAGCTCTGCGTAGAACTGCGGCTCGATCGCGCCGACGGCGACGTACCCGCCATCGGCGCACTCGTAGGTGTCGTAGAACGGCGAACCGGTGTCGAGCAGGTTTTCGCCGCGCGGCTCGTTCCAGGCGCCTGCGGCGCGCAGGCCATAGACGAAGTTGCTCAGTTGGGCGGCGCCGTCGACCATGGCCGCGTCGACGACTTGGCCCTTCCCGGACTTCTCGCGCTCGAACAGCGCCGTCACGATGCCCATCGCCATCAGCATTCCGCCGCCACCGAAGTCGCCGACGAGATTAAGCGGAGGGTAGGGCTTCTCCCCGGCGCGGCCGATCATCGACAGAATGCCGCTCATCGCGATGTAGTCGATGTCGTGGCCAGCGGTCTGCGCGAGCGGACCCTCTTGGCCCCAGCCCGTCATTCGCGCGTAGACCAGACGTGGGTTGCGGGCAGCGAGCTCCTCCGGGCCGAGCCCGAGGCGCTCGGTGACACCCGGACGGAACCCCTCGATGAAGACGTCCGCATCGTCGCAGAGCTTCAGCAGGACCTCGATGGCTTCGGGTTTTTTCAAGTCGAGCGTGATCGACTTGCGGCCGCGGCGTGCCGGACTGCCCTTGGGCGTGCCCGCGCTGCTCTTGGTGCCACCGGGGCGGTCGATCAGCGTGACCTCTGCGCCTAGATCGGCGAGGATCGTTGTCCCGAACGGTGCCGGGGCAAGGCTGGCGATCTCGATAATTTTGACTCCGCTTAACGGTCCCATATAACTAGCCTCTCGATGATGGTGGACGTGCGCGACTTAACCTCGTTGGACTTTACGAGTAGCCGACTGGCGACTGATCACCGATGTCGTGTTTCGTGCGCATATCGATTTCATGCAGCCTCGCGGATCTCGACCCACTTGGCCTAGTCATGTCCGCGAATCTGGGCGAGAATGGCCATATGCCTAGTGACCCGCGGGTGCGGATGCGCGCCATGTTGCTGAGACGTCGCTAGCCGGTGTCACCAAATGTTAGGAGCGGCCTTAATGAGCGGTTTGAGTTATGCGAGTGGTCCGTCGAGTACGCCGTTGCTCGGCGAGACGATCGGCGAGAAACTGGAGCTGACAACCTCCCAGTTCCCTGATCGCGATGCCCTGGTGGATATGGACTCCAACCGCCGGTGGACGTATACGCAACTTAACGAGGCTGTTGACAAGGTCGCTACCGGGCTGCTCGATCTCGGGGTCACGACGGGCGATCGGGTCGGCATGTGGTCGCCCAACACACCCGAGTGGATGCTCACCCAATATGCGACGGCCAAGATCGGCGCGATCCTGGTCAACATCAATCCGGCGTACCGCTCGCACGAGTTGGCCTACGTGCTCAAGCAGGCCGGCATCGAGACACTCGTGTCCGCCGAGTCGTTCAAGACGAGCGACTACCGCGCGCTCGTCGACGAAGTAAAAGACGACTGTCCGCAACTGAGAAACATCATCTACGTAGGTACGCCGGAATGGGATGCGCTCGCCGCGACCGCCGCCGACGCCTCTCGGATCAACGACATTCTCGTCACGCTCGATCGGGACGATCCGATCAATATCCAGTACACCAGCGGTACGACCGGCTTTCCCAAGGGCGCGACACTTTCGCACCTCAACATCCTTAATAACGGGCGCTATCTGACCGCTGGGCAGGACATCACCGAACAGGACAAGATCTGTGTGCCGGTGCCGTTCTACCACTGCTTCGGCATGGTGATGGGCAATTTGGGTGCGATGGTGCATGGTGCGTGCGTCGTCATCCCGGCTCCCGGATTCGATCCGTCCCTGACCCTTGAGGCGGTGCAAGCTGAGAAATGTACGGCGTTGTACGGCGTGCCGACGATGTTCATCGCGATGTTGGCACTGCCCAACATCGGCGACTATGACCTCAGTTCGCTGCGCACCGGCTGCATGGCTGGCTCGCCCTGTCCCGTTGAGGTCATGAAGCGGGTCATCGCGGAGATGAACATGGAGGAAGTCACGATCGCCTACGGCATGACCGAGACGTCTCCGGTGTCAACGCAAACGGGCAAGGATGACGCGATCGACCTTCGGGTCTCGACGGTGGGGCGGGTGCATCCGCACGTGCAGGTCAAGATCATCGACCCGGCGACCGGACGCACCGTGCCTCGCGGCGAGACGGGGGAGTTTTGCACCCGCGGCTACTCGGTGATGGTCGGTTACTGGGAGGACCCCGAGAAGACCGCCGCCGCCATCGATTCCGCCGGCTGGATGCACACCGGTGACCTCGGTGTGATGGACGACAACGGTTACCTCAACATCGTCGGCCGGCTCAAAGACCTCGTTATCCGCGGTGGCGAAAACGTATATCCGCGGGAGATTGAGGAGTTCCTCTACTCGCATCCGGACATCGCCGACGTACAGGTGGTCGGCGTACCGGACCTGAAGTACGGCGAGGAACTGTGCGCATGGATCCAGATGCGCGACGGTGCCACGCCGCTTGATGCCGCCGCCGTACGCGACTATTGCACGGGCAGGCTGGCTCACTACAAGATTCCACGCTACGTCGTCATCGCGGACGAGTTCCCGATGACGGTGACCGGCAAGGTGCGCAAGATTGAGATGCGCGCGACCTCCATCGAGAAGTTGGGGCTGGAGGACGCGGCAAAGACGCGCACTGCCTAGGGAGAGACGCTACGTCCGTGCGAACGCGCTACCGCTGCCGTTCGTACGGACGTCGGCGCTTCACCGTGCTTGCGTGAAGCGGTGTGGGTTTTGGGTTACCGCAGCCGGGTTTTGGGTTAGCGCAGCGCGCCCTTGATCTTGCCGATCTCGCCGCGAACCTTCTCCAGCCGGCCGGACTCGATCCACAGATCCGCGAACTCGCTGTTATGGCCAAGGATGCGCACGAGCATCGCCCGGGCATCCGGGATCAGCGCGCCGACCATGTCGGTCGGAATCTTCGCGACCGCGTCGAGCACATCCGGTGACTCAAACTTGAGTCGTTCGAGCTTACCGGCGAGGAGCGCGGCGGCGGCGTACGCCTCCATGCCGTCGACCTCGTCAAGGTCATCGTCGTCATCGGGGACAGTCAATATCTCGGCGAGAAGTTCACCGACAGCGTCTGGGGTCGACTCGTTGATTTCCCCGATTAGGTCAAGAGCGTCGTCATTCTCAAACGGGCCCGTGCCCCATGCGCTCATCCTGTAAATCCTCCCAATAATCCGATAGTGGCCCCAAGTCTGGCAGTAACAGGTGGGTTCGCGCCACACGGGACCCAATTTGAGTGGTCTGGAGCGGGATTTTGCGGGCGGCTAGGACCCTTTTTAAGTTGTGTGGAAGTCCGGCGTACGCCGGCGTACACCGAACTTCCACACAACTGTGAGATCGGAGGCGCGCTACTTGGTCGGGAGCGGAAAGACCAACAGAGTGCTTGATGCGGTGGCGACCTCTTTGTCGTCGGCGTTGAGTACGACGGCGTCCGCGAACGCCACTCGGCTGCCGTTCTTGCGGACGGTTCCGATCGCACGGAGCCCTAGGCCATCCGCATGTACGGCGCGCAGGTAGTTGACCTTGAGCTCGATCGAGGTATAGCCGTGGCCGAGCGCCAACGTCGAGTGGACCGCACATCCAGCTGCGGAGTCAAGCAGCGTGCACACGAGCCCGCCGTGTACGACGCCGATCGGGTTGTAGACCGATTCATCTGGCGTTATCTGAAACTCCGCGCGGCCTGGCTCGACCGCGGTCAACCGGAACCCCATCAGCTGGCCAATCGGTGGCGCGGGAATCGTACCGTCGACTACAGCGCGCAGGTACTCGAGCCCGGATAGCTTCGAGCCGGCCTCGAACGAGGCGAACGGGTCTTGCCAGGTGATGGTTTTCGACGAGCCGCCCGCCCTCAAGGTGCCGGAATTCGTCGTGGTGGCGCTAGTTGTCATGATCTCGTCCCATCCTCACTTTCAATGATTTAATTTTTATACTAAACCACCTTGCGGTGACGGGGTCGCTGAGACCGGATACATAGCGTCGGATGTGCTCATCGGGCCGGTAGGGGCGAGATCGCTGATAGGATTACCAAGCAACAACAGTGATACTGCCCGATCAAGCAACGAAGTATTGGCGTACACCGCAAGGCGCGCAGGCTTCGATACGAATCGGCCATATTCTTCGCAACCTTACGGAAATCTGCCGCTACCTGCGGTGATCCGCGTCAACGGTTGCCGCGCTCGACCCGTTCGTCCTTTGCTGACGAGTCGACACCGCGCCCATTGCACACCGGTCTGGATAGTTGGCGATCAGACAACAACGCTGACAAACCGCTCAGCCCGACCTGGCATTGCTATGCCGAAAGGCACCACCTCTATGACCTCAGTAGTAACTTCTGCCCCAACCGTTACGGATGAGACGACGCCCACCTTCGCGTCGCTCGGCGTACCGGCCCCACTAGTTAAGACTCTCACCAGCAAAGGCATCACCTCACCGTTTCCGATCCAGGTAGACACCCTGCCGGACACGCTGAACGGCCGCGACGTACTCGGTCGCGGCAAGACCGGCAGCGGCAAGACGCTCGCGTTCGCGATCCCGATGGTCGCGCGCCTCGCCGGCGAGCTCGCCGGTGGCAAGCGTCGTCCCGGGCGTCCGCTCGGACTGATTCTCGCACCGACGCGCGAGCTCGCGACCCAGATCGCGACCGCGCTCGAGCCACTAGCGTCGTCGTACGGACTCAAGGTCACGGCGATCTTCGGCGGGGTATCCCAGCACCGTCAGGAAGTCGCCCTGCGCGGCGGTATCGACATCGTCGTCGCCTGCCCGGGCCGCCTCGAGGACCTGATGAACCAAAAGATCCTCACCCTTGAAGCGGTCGAAATCGTCGTACTCGACGAGGCCGATCACATGGCCGACCTCGGGTTCCTGCCCGTCGTCACGCGCATCCTCAACGCCACACCGCCGAAGGCGCAGCACCTGCTCTTCTCGGCGACTCTCGACAACGGCGTCGACAAGATCGTCAAGCGGTTCCTCAACAACGAGGTGCTGCATTCGGTCGATGAAGCCAACTCGCCGGTGTCCGCGATGACCCATCACGTGTTCGAGGTGGGCAGCGTCGATGCCAAGAAGCAACTCGTCCGCAAACTCGCGTCCGGCACCGGCCGGCGGATCCTGTTTATGCGCACCAAGCACCAGGCGCGCAAACTGGCCCGTCAGCTCACGCAGGATGGGATCCCGTCGGTCGACCTGCACGGCAACCTTTCGCAGGGCGCCCGTGACCGCAACCTCGCCGCCTTCTCCGCCGGTACGGCGAAGGTCCTGGTTGCGACCGACGTCGCGGCCCGCGGCGTACACGTCGACGAGGTCGAACTCGTCGTACACGTCGATCCGCCGACCGAGCACAAGGCCTACCTGCACCGTTCGGGTCGTACGGCGCGCGCCGGTAGCGCTGGTGACGTCGTCACCGTCTCGCTTCCCGAGCAACGCCGCGACTTGTCGCAGCTGATGCGCAAGGCCGCGATCAAGGTCAGCCCCCAGCAGGTGACTGCCGAGTCCGATCAGGTCGCGAAACTTGTCGGCGACATCGCGCCGTACGTCAAACCGGCGCCGGTCGCGGCCCAGTCTGCTGGTCGCCCGAGTGGTGGCCGCTCCGGCGGTCCGCGTCGCTCTGGCGGCGGCGGTGGCGGTCGCAACGGGGGCGGCCAGCCCCGGCGCGGCGGGCAGTCGCGCTCCGGTGGCGGCTCCGGGCAGTCGCGCGGGTCCGGCGGCGGCCGATCATCCGGTGGACGCTCCACCGGTGGACGCGGTTCGAGTGATTCGGGCGGGATGGTGCGCTTCAGCACTTCGTCCGGCGGTCGCGGACGCTAGACCTCGCCGCTACCTTGTGGTGCGGTTCAGGCATACTTGATCGTCGCTGTTACCGTTGTTTCGACGGCAACAGTGAGGGCCTTTAGCTCAATTGGCAGAGCTGCGGACTTTTAATCCGTAGGTTGTGGGTTCGAGTCCCACAGGGCCCACTTCAGCACGAGCCCCTCCCGCACTCGCCGGGCGGGGGCTTCTTGCTCTCGGCAGCAGAAACCGCTTGGCTTGGCCGCGCGCCGGCCCCAGTAGATCCAGTGACGAGTCCGGTAGGTTGGCCCTGCGGTGCAGACCCGGTCTTGTGGGATGCGGACGTGGTAAAGCCGAGCATCCTGGAATCGAGGTCATTTTGGTTAACGGCGCGCCCCGGCGATCGAGGTTGGTCCGTTTGGCGTACGCCGGACTCTTAGCAATGGGATTCCTTGCCTTATATGGAGCTTCCAACCAGACGGTATTTGGACAAACCGCGGAGAACTCGTTACTCGGCGGATATCAGGACCAGACCCTGATCTACGTGCTCTACCACTACTTGGACTTTCCGCCCTTTGCGCACGGCGAAGAGACGGCGGTCGTCGGTGTCGCAATCGCGGCACTGATCGCCGTGCGGCGTCGGCGTTGGCGAGATATGGCGACCGTGGTCGTCGCAGCCCCGGTCGCCATCTACGCGACCCACGTCTTCAAAAACGTCGCTGGCCGGCCCCGGTTAGTCATCTCCCGCGATGTTGATCCGAGTTTTCCAAGCGGACACTTCGCCGTCGCCGCCGTAGTGACGGTGGCTCTGCTGATTGTTGTGCCGAGCGTTTGGCTGAAGTGGTGTGCTCCGCTTTTACTTGGCTGGACGGCGATGATCGGCGCGGGAGTTCAGTCGATGGGGTGGCACCGGCCGAGCGACGTTGTGGGCAGCGCGCTGCTAGTGGCTGCAGTGTTCCTAGTAGTTGGATCGCTCCTCTCGAAGTCGATCAAGCGCGTCGTCGTGGGCCAGTTGTGGCCCGGCCTGGTAGGTCTGACGATTGCCTTGGTGATCGTCGCACTTGCCGTCGCCAGTGCCTGGAAGCCAAAGACCTGGGCCGTGCCGTACTTGGCAATCTCGGCGTTGATCGCGACCGCCTTGATCGGTTGGGTAGCGCTCAGGCTGTGCAGGACAACAGATCCGACCAGTGTTGGTACACGTTCGGTCGAGCAGCCAGCGGTCAGCGGCATCCCGCTCTCGTAGAGACTCCAATAGAGAAAGGTCCACCAGTTCGTACCAACGCCATCAGCCGAGTTGCCTGATAGCGGAATGGAAGCGGCGCAGAGCTTCCGAGGTGAGCTGGCCGAGACTCAGCTCGTTGTCCTCGGCGGTCCAGGCCTCGAAGCCGGCTTTAAAGGCGAGTACGCCGAGCTCGGCCGCCGTGTCGGCGATCGCCTCATCGACGCCTCGGCGACGCAGAGCATCGGCTATCGCCGTGGCCATGCCGACCTTCTTGAGTACGGCGCGCTCCTGCAGCTCGGAGCTGGTCGCGATCACGGCCGCGAGTCTGGGGCCGAGCTCTCGGTTGAACGGCGTCATCGCGTCGGCGGCGTGTGCGAGGCCGGCGTCGACAGCGGCGAGCGGGCTCGCCTCGGCCGGGGCCGCCGAGATACCCTCCGCGAATAGTCGCGACAGAGTCTCCTGGCCGGCGGCCAGCACCTCGCGCTTGTCGCCGAAGTGACGGAAGAACGTGCTCTTTGTCAGGCCCGCCCGATCGGCGATCTGGGCAACGGTCGTCTCGTCGTAACCCTGCTCGGTGAAAAGCTGCAACGCGGCGACGACGAAACGCTCGCGTGTGTCCGGTTCCCAGCGTGGCATCCCGCAATTGTAAGTGATGGGACTTTAGTCGCATCGCGGCGTAGGGTGATGGGACACAAGTCGCATCACTAAGGAGTCTGCTCATGCGTGTTTTCGTTACCGGTGCATCCGGAGGAATCGGATCGGTTGTCGTCGAAGAGCTCGTAGCCCATGGTCACGAAGTCGTCGGGCTCGCCCGATCGGAAGCGTCCGAGCAGAAGGTCATCAACGCGGGTGGCACGCCCGTGCGCGGCGGTCTCGGCGACCTGGAAGTGCTCACGGAGGCGGCCGGCGACGTCGACGGCGTGATCCATCTTGCTTTCAGCAACGATTTCTCCGATCTTGAGCGCAGCATCGCCGAGGAGGGCCTGGCCATGGATACCATCGGCGCGGCCCTCGTGGGCACTGGTAAGCCGTTCGTGATCGTCTCGGGCACCACGAGCGCTGACGGGCGACCGTCGACCGAGCAAGATCCGACCATGACGGACGGACCAGTCGGAGGCCGCGGCGTCAACTCGCAGCGGGTCCTCGATCTCGCCTCTCGGGATGTGCGTACGTCGACGGTCCGCCTACCTCGTTCCGTGCACGAACGCTATGTCGCGTACGGCTTCGCGGGCATCCTGATCGCCGCGGCGCAGCGCTCCGGAGTGTCTGCTTACGTCGGCGACGGGAGCCAGCGGTGGCCGGCCGTGCACCGTCGCGACGCCGCGTCATTGTTCCGCATCATGCTCGAAAAGGGCGTGGCCGGCACCGTCGTGAACGCGGTCGGCGACGAAGGCGACACCATGCTGTCGCTCGCCACAGCCATCGGCGCGCAGCTCGGTGTCCCGGTGCAAGAAGTGCCGGCCGAGACCTTTGGACCGCTCGGCGAGATCTTTAGTATCGATCAGCCGGCCTCAAGTGCTTGGACGCGCGAGACCTACGGCTGGAAACCGACCCACCCAAGTCTTCTCGCTGATCTGGAGGCGGGCAACTACCCGAACGTCTGATGCGTCGCGCTCGCCGCTAACGGTTCGTGCGGTCGCTAATCTTTACGGTGGCGGCCGAATAGGGGAGACATACGGCGCTACGCACTAGCGAGTCAGAGAACCTATACAAGTACGCCGCAAGCCAGGGCCTTTCGCGAGGTGACGCGGACCTTCTTGCGCGGATCGTGATTCCAGGGGTGACCACTCTGCCGCAAGTACGTCGAGCGCGAGACGCGCATGCGTTGAAACTGGTGTTCGCGGAAGTCGGGTCGAGCGCCGCGGAGGCGACCCATCCCGACCACGCGCGGCAACTGGCCGAGCGGCTGGCCGAACGCGCAATCCGGTCGGCCCGGCTGCTCGATGAGTACGCCGGCTACGACCGCGAGCCCCGCGAGCGCCTCGAGGACGAAGAGCGCGAATCGTTCGCGCGCTACGCGTGGCTTTATCGCGACGGTGCGCCGGACGTCGAGACGATCGGTGACCTGTCGGATCGGGTGGCCGTGTTCATCCTGAAACGACTCGGTGGTTAGCGACTGCAGAGTGCGGCGAATCAGAACCAACTAGTGGGAAGATCGGGCCTGGTAGTCCAAGCCCGATCTTCCCCTTTAGTCCGCGCTCGCGGCGGAACGGCGTACGACGATCACATTGTCGATGACGGTGCCGGTTTGGCCTTCTGGGCCGGTCATGATCCGGTCCGAGGCGCCAACTTTCACCACGTCCCAGCCATCGCCCAACGCGAGGCCGGCAATCGTCTCGTCTGGCGTCAGGAACTGGTAATGGTCGTGGTCATGCTGCGACCACGACGGTCCCGAGCCGTGGTCGATGAGCGCAAGGATCCCGCCCGGTGCGACGTTCTGGGCCGCGCGTCGCAGCGCGTCAAAACGAGAGGTCTCGACGGGGGAGTGGAAGTACGCCGCATAGACCAAATCGAACGTGCCGCTGGGAACCTCCGACTCGAGATCGCTCTGCGTCGTCGTCACTCGATCGCTCACTCCGGCTCGCTCGGCTGCGGCGGCGACACGCGCAAGTGCCGTCGTCGACACATCGACCGCACTGACGCGCCAGCCGTTCGATGCCAGCCATACGGCATCACCGCCATGCCCACTGCCGAGATCCATCGCCGTGCCCGCCGGCAACTGCAGTTCGTCGAGGAGATCGACGAGTACGACGTTCGGCCGCGTTCCCCAGTCCCGGTCGACATCTTGATAAAAGTTCTCCCAGAACTCCACCCGCTCGCTGCTCATGCCGCATCTTCTTTCGCGGCGCCGAGGGCCAGCTGCACGTCGTCGAGCACCAGGTCGTAGTTAAGCGCGCCGCCGGCGGCGGAGCCCGCGCCGATGGAGGCCGGGACGTTGGCCGCGGCGTTCACCGTATTGCCGACGGCCCAGACGCCTGCGACGCTGGTGCGTCCCGTGGGATCGACGTTCACGAATGACCCTAACGGGGTTTCGGTCCGGTCGGCACCGAGCTGGCGAAGCGGTTCGTCAAGTGCCACCGAGTGCGGGTGGGTGAAGATCGCGTCCAGGTCGATCGTCCGCCCGTCCGCCATTTCCACGCCGCGGATGCCGTCTGCGTCGGCGATTACGCGCCGTACCGCGCCCTCTTCGATCTCGATCCCGCGCGCGTCGAACCCCATTCGGTCTGCACCCGTGGGAGGCCCGACGGTGTCGGCGAGATAGACGACGGAGGACGACCATTGCCGTACCAACTGCGTGTATGGCACGCTCATCTGGCTCGTCGCGAGTACGCCGATCCGTCGGTCGCGCACTTCGTAGCCGTCGCAGTACGGGCAAACGGCAACCCCGCGCCCCCAGTAGTCGGCCAGGCCCTCGATGTCGGGCAGCTCATCGCGCAAGCCCGTCGCGACGACCAACTTGCGAGCCAGGACCACGCGCCCGTCGCTGTCCTCGACCTCGAATCCGTCGTCGACCCGGCCCGTCCGCACGACGGTAGCCTCGCGGATGACGCCGCCGTACCCTTCGACCTCGGCCCGGCCCTCGGCCAAGAGCGTCAACGGGGACTTCCCGTCGTGCCCGAGGACGCCGTGCATGTGCGCGGCAAAGCGATTGCGTGGCAGCCCGCTGTCGAGAACTAGCACCCGGCGGCGCGCCCGCACTAGCGTCAAGGCCGTGCTCAGGCCCGCAGGGCCGCCACCGATTACAACAACATCCCATCGATTCGTATTCATGCCATCACTATGGGCTACCCTGACTCCATACTGCAAGTGAAGTTGCGGAAACTGCAAATAAGTGGAGGTGCGAGATGGACGAGGTTGAGGCGGCACTGGACGCGGTCGGCCCGCGGCTCAGGGAAGTCCGGGCTCGGCGCAAACTGAAACTCTCGGACGTGGCCGACCGCACCGGGTTTTCAGTCAGCACCCTTTCCCGGCTCGAGTCCGGCAATCGCAAGCCGTCACTCGACCTGCTGCTGCCACTGGCCAAGATCTATCAGGTGCCGCTCGACGACCTGGTCGGCGCGCCGCCGTCAGGCGACCCGCGGATCCATCCCAAACCGATCCGCCGTCACGGCAGCATCTACATTCCGCTGACCCGCAATGCCGACGGCGTACAGGCCTTCAAGATGATCCTTCCGGCCGCGAAGAAAGATGTGCGTATTCCTCAACGCGCGCACGAGGGCTATGAGTGGGTGTATGTGCTGGCGGGGGCTCTGCACCTCAAACTGGGCGGGGTGGTGACCACGGTGGAGGCCGGGGAAGCCGCCGAGTTCGACACCCGTACGCCGCACGGTTTCGTCAGCGCTAACGACAAACCCGTTGAGCTGCTTGGTCTTTTCAGCCCGCGCGGAGAACAGATCCACATTCGCGACGAGTAGCGACATCCCGTGCTCGAGCTATGGTCGACCATAGGTCTCAAGCAAGCGAAGCCAGATCTCGCTGATGGTCGGGTACGACGGAACCGCGTGCCACAGCCGCGAGATCGGTACCTCACCGACCACCGCAATCGTGGCGGCATGGATTAGTTCAGCAACATCGGGGCCAACAAATGTGACGCCCACGATTACGCCGCGATCCTCGTCGACGACCATCCGAGCTTTGCCGACGTAGTCTTCCCGGTGCACATAAGCGCCTGCCACGCCTGCAATGTCGTAGTCGACGACCCGAGTGCGGTAGCCGGCCTTCTCGGCCTCGGCCGCTGTGAGACCGACCGACGCGACCTCGGGATCGGTGAATACGACCTGAGGCACGGCTTCGTGGTCGGCCGTCGCGACATGGGCGCCCCACGGTACGTCGTCCACCGCAGTCCCGTTGGCCCGCGCGGCGATCACGTCACCCGCGGCTCTCGCCTGGTACTTCCCCTGGTGCGTCAGCAAAACGCGATGATTGACGTCCCCAACCGCGTAGAGCCATCCGTCGCCTACCGGAGCACCGGAACCGTCGACGACGCGGAGCGTGTCATCGACAGGTAGCCAATCGCCGTTGTCCAGCCCGACCGACGCGAGGCCGAGGTCCTGGGTGTGCGGGATGCGTCCGGTAGCGACGAGCAACTCATCGGCCTCGAGCGTCGTACCGTCATCGAAGGTGAGCTGCACGGCGCCGGACTCCAGCCGCCGTACGTCCGTCGTCTCTACGCCGCTCCGAATCGTCGCGCCCAACTCGCGCAGCGCGTCGCCGACAAGCTCCCCGGCAAAGGGCTCGTTGCGGGTGAGCAGCCCGCCGCGCGCGATTATCGTGACCTCTGCGCCGAAGGTCGCGTACGCCGTCGCCATCTCCGCGGCCACCACTCCGCCACCGAGTATCGCCAACCTATCGGGGATCTGCTGTGTGCTGGTCGCTTCCTTACTCGTCCAAGGATGAGCGCCGGCAAGGCCCGGGATGTCCGGCAGCAGCGCCGCCGATCCCGTGCACAGCGCGACCGCGTGCCGCGCGGCGTACGCCGTGGTCGTGCCGTCGCTCTCGACCGTGATCGTGCGCGTGCCGGTCAGTCGGGCATGGCCGCGGATCAGCGTGATTCCGGCGCTGTCGACCCACTTGACCTGCTTGTCGTCGTGCCAATGTGACGCAACCTCATCGCGGTGACGAAGTACCGCCGGTACGTCGAGCGTGCCGTTGACGGCTTGTCGGGCACCGTCGACGGCTTGCGCCGCGCGCATCGCAATACCAGGGCGCAGCAGGGCCTTTGACGGCATGCAGGCCCAGTAGCTGCACTCACCCCCGACGAGAGCGGACTCGACGATGGCGACGCTAAGTCCGCCTTGGGCTGCGCGGTCGGCGACGTTTTCGCCGATCGCGCCGGCACCGACGACGATCAGGTCAAATTCTGTGGTGCTCGGGGTTGATTGCATCTGCCCATCATTGACGCCATTGTCGGTGACGTCTACCGATGGCCGCGGATCTGACCACCGCTAGGCAGGCCAGACGCCGGAGCTGCCGCGGCGGTGGCTGTCGACCAGATGGGTGTCGACGATTCCGATTGCCTCCATGAGCGCGTACATCGTCGTCGGGCCCACGAACGCGAAGCCCTTCTTGCGCAGCGCCTTGGACAGTGCGATTGACTCGGGCGACTTGGTCGGGATCTCCTCGAGCGACGCCGGAGTAGGCGTCTCCTTGGGCTGGAACGACCAGACGAAATCGACGAGGCCGCCCTCTTCGCGCATCGCGATGGTGGCCTTCGCGTTGGTGATCGCAGCCCGAATCTTGAGGTTGTTGCGGACGATCCCGGCGTCCGCCATCAACCGCTCGACGTCGCCCTCGTCGTACGTCGCCACGATGTCGGGATCGAAGTTTGCAAACGCCGCGCGGAACGCCGGTCGCTTCCGCAGGATCGTCGCCCACGACAGGCCGGCCTGGAAAGCCTCGAGACTGATCCGTTCGTAGAGTCCGTGCTCGTCGCGGACCGGCATGCCCCATTCGTGGTCGTAGTAGTCGCGAAGCATGGGGTCGACGCTCGCCCACACCGGCCGCGCCAGGCCGTCGTCACCGGTAACAGTTGCCGTCATTGGTCCGACATTAGGCCATCCCAGTGACACGCATCGTGATGTTGAGTCGGCCGTTGGCCAGGCCGCACTCGGGAGGGGCGGTTCGCGGATAGGTCTTCGGTACGCCGTGGAACGCCAACCGGGACGGCCCGCCGAAGACGAACATGTCTCCGGAGGCGAGCTCGACGTCGGTGTATGGCTTCGAGCGGTTCTCGGTGTTGCCGAACCGGAAGAGGCACGTATTGCCGACGCTTAACGACACGACCGGCTCGCGAGACCGTTCGTCCTTGTCCTGGTGCATTCCCATTTTCGCCTTGTCGTCGTAGAAGTTGACCAGCGCGACATCGGGTTGGTACGTCGTCGCATCGTCCTGGTAGGCCGCGACAAGGGCCTCGCGGCCGAGTCGGGCGAGCCACTCGGGCATCTCACCGACGCGTGCGCCGCCGGCGTCGTCCGCGGTCCGGGTGTATTTGTACGGCGCCCAGTGCCACCCCAGACACACCGTCTGCACCGACATCTGGTGGCCGCCAGGCAGTTTCGCGGCACGTATGGGGACCGGGCCGCGGGCCCACTCGCGGCATGCCTCGACCAGACGGCGCTGCTGATCGAGGTCGAGCCAGCCGGGCACGTGAACGGCGCCCTGGGCGATCTCCCTGCGTCCGGTATCAAACAGCGCGCTCATCGTGCCCCTTCCTCAGTCCTCGGGAATCTGGTCGAGTACGTCGCCCAGTATTCCGCACGTAAACGCACGTGCCAGGTCGGACGTGAGAAGGTGAGTCATGCAAGGTCGAGACGTCAATGGGAAGGACGTTGTCTGATGAGTGGTGAGTCGACGGACGAGTTCGAGGTCTATGCGATGCGCTACGCGCACCGGGAGTCCGGCGTACGGGCGGAGCATTTCTATGGCTTCGATGATTGCCAGGATCAACTCTCACCGATGGACTTCTATGTGTGGGCGGCGATCTCTCCGTCGACGACGGTGATCGTGGATGCCGGCTTTACGCCGCAGACGGCGGCCACCCGAGGAGGCGGCCGGGAATACCTCCGTACGCCGATGGAGACCTTGTCCGGTCTCGGGCGCGCGGCCGACACCGTCGAGCATCTGGTCATCACGCACCTGCATTACGACCATGTCGGCCATATCGCGGACTTCCCGCGGGCCGAAGTCCTTGTCCAGCGGGCCGAGTATGACTTCTGGTCCGGGCCGATGGCCGATCGCGGCGACTACGCCCACCTGTCGTATAAGAGCGACATGGACTATCTCGCGGGTCAACTCGACGCCGGGCGGGTGCGGTTGCTCGACGGGGACACGACCGTCGTACCCGGGATTACCACCCACTTCCTCGGAGGGCACACGCCGGGCATGCAGGCCGTGCGGGTCAAGACCAACAAGGGTTACGTCGCGCTCGCGTCCGACTCGAGTCACTTCTACGAAAACTTCCAGACCGACCGGCCGTTTGCGATCGTCGACCACCTGCCTTCGATGTATCTCGCGTTCGACAAGCTTCGCGAGTTGGCCTCGACTGAAGAGCTGATTATTCCGGGTCACGACCCACGCGTCATGGAGCGCTTTCCCGCGGCGTCGCCGGAGCTCGAGGGGTTCGCGGTCCGCATCGCGTAACGAAGCCCGCGAGCAGGTTCGTTTGTAGAGGAAGGGTGCGAAGCGCCCAATCTCTACACTCCAGATCCGTACCGGCTACTGGCCGGGCAGCGGAGCGGACATCGCCCACCGGATGGCACGCGTCGCGACCTGCCCGGCGACTCGCCCCACTAGTGGTTCGGCGACCGGTATGCGTGGAATCCAGAAATGCCTGCGCGCCCAGTAAGGTAGCGACGTCACGGCCGCGGTCGCGAGCATCGCGTAGCCAGGTCGGGCTGCCAGGGGCAGTGGCGGGTCGATGAGCAGAAAACGCGCCGTGTCGCGTGCCTCGCGAGTGGCGTGAAGCTGTGGTCGGTAGGCGTCCAGGCCCCGTCGTACGTCGGCATACGTCCGAGGAGGGTCGATGACTCCGACCTTCGCGGCGACCAGCGCGGCCTCGTCGACGTACTCGTCGCATTGGGCGGCGGTGATTCTGCCTGCGCCGTACTTCTTGTACGCCGTAAGGAAGCTGTCGACCTCGGCCAAATGGATCCACATCAGCAGGCGAGGATCATTTGCGCTGTAACGTCGGCCGTCTTCGCTCACCCCGCGAACCCGACGGTGAATCTCGCGTACCTTCGCGATCAGCTCCTCCGCCAGCGGCTCGGGGCCGAAGGTGGTCATCGCGATAAACGCACTGGTCCGCTGCAATCGGCCCCACGGATCGCCCCGATAGCCTGAGTGGCCGGCGACCCCTGCCATCGCCAGCGGGTGAAGCGACTGCAGCAGCAGGGCCCGGATGCCGCCGATGAACATGGCCGCGTCCTGATGCACTGCACGGATGACGGCGTCCTCGGCGTACCAGCGCGGACCTGGAGTGGCCCACACGTTGCGCGCCGCTTCGCTCGGGTCGTCGCCGACCACTCGGCTGCGCAGTGCCTGAGCCAGAATCGTGCGGACTGTGTCGGTGTTCACCCCACCAGTTAACCCCCGGTTCTAGGACGCGGCAGCGGTCGCAGGTAGAAAGAGCACATGTCGCATCCAACTCCGCAATCGGACAGCCCGTGGCTCAGCACCGAAGAGATCGATAGCGCGCGTCAGCGTTTACCGATCATGTACGTCGACGCGGTACCGGTCCGGCTCGACGACTTGGGGGAGGTGACCGCGGTCGGCCTGCTCCTACGGGTGACCAGCACCGGGGAGATCAACCGTTCACTCGTCTCCGGGCGGGTGCTCTATCACGAACGCATCCGCACAGCGCTTCTGCGGCATCTGGAGAAAGACCTCGGACCGCTCGCGCTGCCGCGGCTCCCCGCGTCCCCGCAGCCGTTCACGGTTGCCGAATACTTCCCAACGCCCGGGGTGTCACCATTCTTTGATCCGCGTCAGCACGCCATCTCGCTGGCATACGTCGTACCCGTGGAGGGTGACTGCCATCCGCAGCAGGATGCGCTCGAATTCAGCTGGCTGACGCCGCAGGAGGCTCGCGATCCGCGGATGCAGGCTGAAATCGGCGGCGGTCAGGCTCTATTGCTATTGCAGGCACTTGCACATCTTGGCCACTGAAAGGGCTAATTACCATGCGTATCGGAGTGAGCTACTCGTCCGCGACGGACTTTCCATCGATCATCAGTGAGGTCGTTGCTTTTGAGAACGCCGGAATCGACGCCGTCTGGCTCGGTGAGTCTTATGGGTACGACGCGATCTCCGCGCTCGGCGCACTCGCGCAAGCGACCTCCCGGATCCAGGTGGGGCCAGGGATTATTCCGCTGTACACCCGGACTCCGGCCTTGATTGCGCAGACCGCTGCCGGCCTCGACGCGATCTCGGGAGGCCGCGCGGCGCTTGGCCTCGGCGCCTCCGGGCCGGCTGTGATCGAGGGTTGGCACGGCGTACCGTACGACGCACCGGTAGCCCGCACTCGCGAGATCATCGAGATCTGCCGGGCAGTCTGGCGGCGCCAGCGGCTCGAGAACCACGGTCGATACGAGATTCCGTTGGTCAACGAGAAGTCTCCTCGGCGTCCGCTCAAGCTCATCGCGAAGCCTCCGCGCGAGCAGATTCCTGTCTATATCGCCGCGCTTGGCGGTCGCAATGTCGCGCTCACGGCAGAGGTCGCGGACGGCTGGATACCGACGTTCTTCTGGCCGGACAAGTGCCAGCAGGTGTGGGGAAGTGCCTTGGCCGAAGGGAAGTCGAAGCGATCCGCCGACCTCGGGACGATGCAGATCGTGACGGCTGCGCATCTCGCCATTGGAGACGACGTCGCGGCGTACGTCGATGATCAACGTCCGTTCGTCGCGCACTACGTCGGTGGGATGGGACCTCGCGGCCAAAACTTCTACAACGATCTCGCGGTGTCCTATGGGTTCCCGGCCGAGGCGGCCAAGATTCAGGATCTTTATCTCGACGGTCAGAAGACGGCGGCAGAGGAGGCGGTGCCCCGCGAACTGCTGGAGGGGATTTCGCTCGTCGGTACCGAGGCGCTGGTGCGGGAACGACTCAGTGTGTACGCCGCGGCGGGTGTAACGATGATCAACGTAAAGCCTGCGGGGGCGTCAGTCGAAGAGAAGTGCGCCCATATTAGGAAACTCCGTCGAATTCTCGACTCCCTCTAGGGCGCACTTCTCGTTCGCTGACTGCTCGGTTGGATTACCTCTTGGTAACCACAGGATCCTCGCGGCTTGAGATATCGCCAACGGGCGCCTGGGTAGCCGCCAGCTGGGCACGAGTCCACGGACCCTTGTAGAAGGGCATCAATACGATGAACACGGCCACGCCAACGACGCAGACGATGATCCAGGTCTGCCAGGAGCCGGTCTGCTTGACGATGATCGGCGCGATGATCGTGAGGGCGACCGACGCCAACCGAACGACGAGGTAGAAGATGCCCCACGTCAAGCCTTGCAGACGCGGATCGAGGTCTTCGGAGTTCTCTGAGTAGTTGGCCATCCATGGGCTGTACGCCGCACCCATCGCGCCACCGAGAATCGCGCCCGTAATGGCGAGCGTGACGGTCGACGTGTTCGGATCGCCAAGCAGCGTCGCAAAGTAGATCATCACCACCAGAGACAGCACTGAGAAGACGAGGCTGAATATCCGCCGCAGCTGCAAGGTGTCCGACCACCGACCGGCCAGGAAAAGTGTGGTCAGATTCAGTACCCAGAACATGGCCATGATGAACGATGCTTCGGCCGCTGATTTGTGGAATGTCGTGGTAATGATGAGCTGCCCGAAGCCGGTGACGGTGAGGTAGAGCAGCAGGAACGCCGATATTCCAATGACGTGTGCCCAGACCATGGGATTGGTCAGGAGCGTGGAGAACTTAGCCGGGGGTGCGCCCTCGGCGTTCTCAATGACCACCTTCTCGGTTTCCAGGACCTCCGCCCGCAGGCGCGGAGAGAGATCGGCGATGTTGAGCGCGATCACCACGGAGGCGATGAGCGAAAGTGTGCCAATGATGATGAACTGCGATTGCCAAGCGTTGTTGAACATTGGCAAGGTGAGCGACGCGATCCCGGCGGAAATGAAGTTGGCGCCGACAGGACCCCACGCCCAGAATCCGAACGCTTGCGCGCGTCCCATCCGCGGCGAGTAGTCACGCACCAATGGCGCGGTGGTCGTGATTGCCATGCCTTCGACCAGCGCCAGCACACAGCGCACAATGACCAGGTGGGTCGGCGTGTCGACGAGGGTCATCGTGAAGGCCAGTATGGAGGTCAGCCCCATCAACGGGATGAGGATGCGCACCCGTCCGAGCTTGTCCGAGAGCGGACCCGCGACCATGCCCGCCAGCGCCCCGACGACCAGCGCGGATGCGGTGATGAGGCCGTAGGTCACCAGGTCCATGTGCAGATCGGGTAGCAGCAGCGGTACGGCCGGTGCGATCGCCGCCTCGTAAGAGCAGATGAGGCTCGCCAGAACGGCCATAAACAGGAATTTTCGACGTTGACCGCCGACTGGATACTCATCCAGTTCGCGGGTCCAGGACAATGCCAAGGTGTTCCTCCAGGTGTGACCATCGGATGCCGGTGGAAGAGACGCTGGTCGTGACCAGCGCCTTCCGTCACATAAAGCCTGATTCAAATCCCGAAGTCAAGGCCTGTTATAGAATCATGTTCTATAATTTGACACTCCGTTAACAGAGATTTGACACGTCCAATCGCGAGGATTGGCCGCTGCTGCGACTCGTGGGTAACGTTGGCGATGGCACAACTCGCCCGAGCTATCGCGCAGCGATGGCACCGAAGTACCGGAGGTAGTTGGATGAAACTGTCCTCGCGCGAAGAGCTGGTCCGCGCCGCCCGGTTTCTCTCGTCGTTATACATGACGAAGTGCTACCTGCAATACGTCGGGCGAGTGCGCGGGAATCCGTTGGCAAGGTCCTCGATATCGCCGTGGCACGCGAACCCGTACCCCCAGTACGAACGTATCCGCGCCGAAGGGCCGATCGCCCGCGGGCTCGCGAAAGGCGTCTACGCGACCGCTCACCATGACGTCTGCAAACAAGTGCTGACGAGCCGCAGCTTCGGCACCGTTGGGCGCGATGACAACTCACCCTTCGACCGCGTCGTTGACCTCTCGCTCCTGGAGATGGATCCGCCAGACCATACGCGGGTACGCAGGGTAGCCGCGCCTGCGTTCACGCCTCGTCGCATGGCGGCGTACGAAGAGCGAATCGAAACGCTGGTCCAGGAGATTGTGGATCGTGCCATTGCGCGAGGCAACTTCGATCTGCAGAAGCTCATCGCGGCGCCGCTGCCAATCGCGATCATCAGCCAGTTGCTCGGCGTCGATGATGTCGATGACGTGGCGTTCGTGCGTTACGGCACCGCGCTTGGCGGGCTGCTGGACGGCCCGCAGTCCATGCGACATATGCGCGAGGCGACGTCCGCCCGCGACGCGCTGCGCGAGATGTTCGAACCGCTGATCGAGCAACGGCGAACCGACCCGCGCGAAGACATGCTGACCACTCTTGCACAGCATGAAGGCGACACGATCTCCGCCGACGAGATGATGCCGCTGTGTACCTTGCTGCTGGTCGCTGGATTTGAGACCACCGTAAATCTGATCGGCAACGCCATTCACCAGTTGATGCGACACCGCGACCAATGGGACCGACTCGTCGAGGACCCTGGGCTCGCTGCGGGCGCGGTCGAGGAAACGCTGCGCTTTGACCCGCCCGTGCAGCTCACGTCGCGCGTTGCCCGTGAGGACATCGAGATCGGCGGCCGACTGGTACGCAAGGGCTCATGGGTGATTCCGATTCTGGCAGCCGCCGGACGCGACCCGAAGGTGTTCGACCAACCCGGCCGCTACGACATCACGCGCGTCGACGCGTCAAACCACCTCGCGTTCTCTAGCGGAATTCACTACTGCGTCGGTGCTTCGTTGGCGCGACTCGAGGCCACTATCGCGCTACGCGTTATCGCCGAGCGGATGCCGACGCTGCGACTGAACGGGAAGGTGCCGATCCGACCATCGCGCGTGATCCGCGGCGTACGCCGCCTGCCGGTCAGAGTCGATGCCGGCAGCCACGCCCAGAGGCTCACCCTAAAAGCGCATTCCTATAAGGAATCTTCCCCGGACTCTAGTCTCTGATCTCGCGCGCGAGCGCAAGGCCTGTTGACATATCTTTTCCGGTACATGATAGTGACGTCGGCATCATTTAACTTGAACCATACGTCGCGCCGCCGCGCGGATCTGTCATGTCGTAGTCAAGGAGTCCAGAATGCCCAGAAGGTTGACGATCGCTGCCATTACGGCGTGCTTGGTCCTCGCCACGGCCTGTAGTTCCAGCGGCAAGAGCAACACCGGAAAAGCCGAACGGGCCGCAAAAACGTCGGAATGTCCCGCGGTAGAAAAGGGGGTCGTGGACAACACGGCGACGTTCACATGGATGTACACGGCCGGGAATACGAGCTTTGATCCGGACAAAATCACCACGAACAACAGCCAGATGTACCTGTACCCGATCTACGACAGCCTGGTGCGGATAAACGCCGAGGGCTCGCCAGAGCCGATGCTGGCAAAGAAGTGGGCCGTCGACGGCAAGTCGATGACCTTGGACCTGATCCAGGGCTGGACCTACCACGACGGCACGTCCTTTGATGCGGCGTCGGTCAAGGCGAACCTGGACAGGCATCGTGCCAAGGGGTCGTGGAACGAAGCTGCTCTCAAGGATGTCACCGGTGTGACCGTCGTGGACAGCGACACGGTGAAGATCGAGACTACGAACGGCGCCGCGCCGCTAGTCTCAGTGCTAGCGAGCTCAGCCGGCATGATGATGAGCCCGGCGGTCTTCGACGATCCCAGTCAGGCGCTGACTCCTACGGGAGGATCGGGCGCATTCAAGCTGGGCGAGTATGCGTCGGCGACCTCCGCCGAATACCTCGCGGTCGATAAGTACTGGGATCCAGACTCTCTGCACGTCGCGAGAATGGTCTACCTCGTCTCCACCGACGACAACGCGCGCTTGAACTCGGTCATCAGTGGCTCCTCCGACTCGACGTTCTTGCGGGCCAGCATGTACGAGCCGGCAAAACAGGCCGGCCTCGTCGTCTGCGAAGCGCCGAGCCTGTCGTCGTACACGATCAACCTCAACGTCGAGAAATCCGAGTTTGGCAAGCCTGAAGTGCGTCAGGCTCTGAACTATGCTATCGACCGCTCTGCCATCGCGTCGGTGCTCGACGGCTTCTGTAAACCAGGAGTTCAGATGTATCCGACGTCGTACTACGCGTCGAACCCTGATCTCACCGAGGAAGACTATGCGTACGACCCGGGGAAGGCGAAGGATTTGCTCGAAAAGGCCGGGCTAAAGAACGGCTTTGGATTTACTGTTGAGGTGTCGAGCGCCGATATCTACACGCAGATGGCTGAAATCGTGCAGGCCAACCTTGCCGAAATCGGCGTGAAGATGGAAATCATTCCTGCGGATCTGGGTAAGCTCGCCGAGGACTTCTCTGTCAATAAGACGGCAGAAGCGCTGCTGTTCGAGCAGAAGGCCGAGTCTGATCCAAGCATCCAGATCGAGTCTTACTACATCAAGGGCGGATTCAACAATCCGGGGAACTTCTCGGACGATAAGGTCACCAGCCTGAACGACGAGGCGAAGGCCGGTGCTACCACGGAGGAGCGGTCGGCGACCTACAAGAAGCTCTACCAGGCGGTGTACGACGCGGTCGCGCCGAACATCACACTGTGTCACCTCACGACCCCATTCACGATGAATAAGAAAACAATGGGCGTCGAGATCTACGCCGATGCGTCGCGCCAATTCCGAGGGGTGGCGATTAAGAAGTAGCGTCGAGATCGAGGGATTCAACTACCCCCTTGGTCGTACTCGTCACTGACCTGTACTCAGGTCGATCGCTACTTTCGGACTTGAGCCCGAGGGCGTTGCCCCACAGGCGGCTCAGTGTGATGACCGCGCTCTCCATGTCGTAGTCGCGCTTGTCCGTGACGAGCCAGGTGTAGAACGAATGCGTAGCCATCGCAACGAGGCAGCTTGCGGCGATCTCGGCGTCCAGGCCGGGATCGACGATGTTGTCTTCCTGCATCCGGATGATGTTTCGACGAATCCGGCGTTCGGCAGTGTGGCGAAGCTTTGTGCGTAGGACCTTCACTTCAGGGTCGAAGGTTGCGGCCTGCTCGAGTAGCGCGAGCATCTTCGAGTTGCCGCGATACACGTCCAGAAACCGCCTGTTCCCAAACTCGACGCGCTGAAACGGCGTGGGGTTCGTGGCGCCCCCATAGTCGCTCTTCTGATAAATGGGGGGCAGGAATTCGGTGAGCACCGCGCGGAAGATGTCCGTCTTCGACTCGAAGTATGTATAGAAAGTGCCGTGTGCGACCTTGGCTTCGGCCGCGATGTCCGCTACCCGCGCGTCGAGAAAGCCGAGCCGTTCGAAGACGGACTCGGCGGAGATGAGCAAGTTATAGCGAGTGCGCTGGCCTTTCGTTAACGCCGTTCTGGGTTCGGGTGTGGCGCCCGATGGCGCCGGCTCGTCGATCATTCGCGACCTGGTCCATTCGTTCCTTGGTGTGGATTTTGCGCTGTCGTGATGTATCGATTTGGTTACGACGTAGTTCATTGTCTACGCGATATTGACATCGACATCAGGTTTAGTTGATAGTGACATCGATGTCAATTTAACTCGCCGCTTACCTCGTCCCTGAGTCCGGGATCCAATGCGCAAGGAGCTTCAGTGCCGCAGACGCGCCCCGTTACGTCCGCAGAAGGCGATCTGCTCGCCGCCCTGTTCCACCCGCGTTCTATCGCGATCGTCGGTATATCTGGAAAGGAAGTAAGCCTTACTTCGCGGCCGCTGCAGTACTTGCTGCGCAGCGAATTCGCGGGAGCGCTGTATCCGGTGAATCCAAACTACGAGGAGCTGCGCGGGCTCAAGTGCTACCCATCGCTGGCATCGATCGGTGCGCCGGTCGACCTGGTGCTGAGCATGGTGCCGGCAGCAGGTGTCGTCGACGTCGTTCGTCAAGCCGGAGAGGTCGCAGCGAAGGCCGTGGTCGTGTTCGCGTCCGGGTTCGCCGAGATCGGGCCGGACGGCGCGGCGCTGCAGCAGGAGCTTGCGGAGGCGGCGCGCGCGGCAAACGTGCGCGTCCTTGGTCCGAATTGTCAAGGCGTGATCAACAACGAGACTGGCCTGATCGGGACCTTCACCGGCGCGGCGGATCGGCCGTTGCCGCCTCCGAGTGGAGTCGCATACGTCGGTCAGAGCGGCGCGATCGGCGGCTCGGTGCTGGATCTGTCCACGGAGATGGGTCTCGGGTTGACCGCTTGGGCTAGTACCGGGAATCAGGCCGACCTGTCACTGGTCGAGGTAGCGACGGCACTGCTCGACGATGACGGTGTGCGCGTGGTCCTGCTGTATGCCGAGGGCATCACCGACGGCGCGAGCTTCGTGGCGCTTGCCGCGAAGGCACACTCGCGAGGCAAACGGTTGGTGATGCTGCGCTCGGGGCGTTCGAGTGTCGGGCGCAAAGCGGCCGCATCACACACCGGTGCAATGCTCGGCGACGACATCTCGCTGGTGCTCACCGCGCAGGCGTACGGCGTGATCCTCGTTGACGATGTCGACGAGTTGTTGGCAGTTGGTGCCGCGCTGGCCTCGACGACGCCGATGGTGGGCCGGAGGGTCGGCATCGTGACGACGTCGGGTGGGGCGGGGATTCTTGCGGCCGATCACTTCGAGCTCAACGGTATCGGCGTTCCCGAGCTCGCAGAGGTGACGCAGACGGCGCTGGAGATAGACGTGCCGGACTTCGGTGCTACCTCGAACCCGGTCGACGTGACCGCTCAGATCTTGAACAAGCCCAATGGCACAGCTGCATTTGGTGAGGTGTGTAAGACGGTCGCGCGTGACGAGTCGGTGGACGCGGTGTGCGTGGTGCTGACAATGGTGACCGGTGAGCGTGGCGCACGGCTCGCTGACGCCGTGGTCGAGGCCTCGCGCACTGCCGGCAAACCGGTCTTCGTCAGCTGGCTCGCGGGTCGTGAACAGACGACCGAGGGGCGTGCGGTCTACCGAGAACACGGGTTTCCCGTGTTCGCCTCGGTTGGCGACGTTGCCCGCACGATCGGCCATATCGCGCCGACAGCCAACGATCTCGGGGTGCGCGCAGTAAAGTCCGCCCGGGAGCCGGAGGGCAACGCCGGCGAGTTGCGCGCGCTGACCGAGGCTTGTGCCGCTGGAGACGCTGAGTCTGAAGACCTTCTCGACGCGTTAGGCATTGCCCGCCCGCGGTCGGTCCTGGCGCGTAACGCGGCGGAGGCCGCGCAGGCGGCGGCCGAGATGGGCGGCCAGGTCGTGCTGAAGGTGCATGCGCCGGATCTTGCGCATAAGTCGGATGTGGGCGGCGTCGTCCTAGGCGTCGCCGCGGAAGACTCCGGTGTGGAATACGACCGGCTGATGGGTATCGCGGCTGCTAACGGTATTGACGCCGCGGGCGTGCTGGTCCAGGAGATGATCCCGACCGGTGTAGAGCTCATTGTCGGCGCGACGAGCACCGGTGACGGGTTTCCGGCGACGGTCACGGTCGGCATCGGCGGTGTGACTACGGAGATTTATCAGGACGTCATCTCGCAGATCGCGCCGGTGACCGCGGAAGTGGCTCGTCGCATGCTCGAGAAGTTGCGAGGCTGGCCGCTACTCGATGGATTTCGTGGCGCGCCCGTCGCAGACATCGAGTCTGCGGTAGATGCGATTGTCGCCGTCGGCCGTTTGATCGAGCAGTTCGCCGACCGGGTCATTGAGTTTGAGATCAACCCGCTAATTGTCGCGCCCAAAGGCCGGGGCGCATGCGCCGTCGACGTACTCATCAGTGCCACACCGGCGTAAACACAGTCGGCGCCACCGGGCGCAGCCATAACTACCAACAAACACAACCGTAAGGGGACACCACGTATGGGAAAGATCGGCTTTGAGAAGAAGGACGGCGTCGCGATTCTGACGATCGACTCGCCGGAGGTCAAAAACGGCCTCACTCCCGACATGGGTCGGGAGCTCGCCGGCTTCTGCGATGAGATCGATGGCGACATGAGCATCGGAGCCGCCGTCGTACAGGGCGCTGCGGGGACATTCTGCTCCGGGGCCGACCGCCGCCGCTGGCAGCCGGGCAGCGACCAAGCAGAAGACAAGACCTACAAGGAATCTGGCGCGGTATACCGAGCGTTTACGCGGGTCGGCAAACTCACCGTTCCCACCGTCGCGGCGGTCCGCGGCGCTGCCGTCGGCGCGGGAATGAACCTCGCACTCGCGACCGACATGCGAATCGTGGCGAAGAACGCGCGTCTCATCTCGGGCTTCCTCAAGATCGGCTTGCACCCAGGCGGCGGCTACTTCACGATTTCTTCCCGGACCGCGGGCCGTGAGGGCACTGCGGCGATGGGCTTGTTCCAAGAAGAGATCAACGGTGAACGCGCGGTCGAGATCGGACTGGCGTGGAAGGCAGTCGACGACGCCGAAGTCGAGGCACTGGCCTTCGAACTCGCATCGCGCCCAGCGAAAGACCCCGAACTGTCCCGCGAGGCCACCCGGTCATTCCGCGCCGAGGCCGAGACGGGCGGCATGGGCTGGGACGCAGGCCTGCAATTCGAACGCGGCATTCAGATGTGGTCGCAGCGCCGCCGCAACAGCTCGTGACCCACTTCCAACCATTCATTAGGAGAACGCAGATGCGTAACAAACTGACAGTGGCAGTGGTGATGGCCGCCTGCCTGGCCTTCGCCACTGCCTGCAGTTCCGGTGGAAGCAGCTCCACCGGTAAGTCCGAACGCAAAGCGGAAACGTCCGCCTGCCCGGCGTACGAAAAGGGGACAAACGACCCCTCGGCCACTTTCACATGGATCTACAGCGTCGGTAACACCAGCTTCGATCCGGACAAGATCACCACAAACAACAGCCAGATGTACCTGTACCCGATCTACGACAGCCTGGTGCACATCGACGCTAAGGGCAATCCGGAGCCGATGCTGGCCAAAAAGTGGTCTATCGACGGCAAGTCGATGACACTCGAGCTGATCCCGAACTGGAAGTACCACGACGGAACGCCGTTCGATGCCGCATCTGTTAAGGCAAACCTGGATCGGCACCGGGCCGCCGGTAGTTGGAATGAGCAGGCACTGAGTGACGTCACGAATGTGACGGTCGTGGATGCGGACACCGTCAAGATCGACACCGCAAACGGTGCGGCGCCGCTGGTTGCCGTCCTCGCTAGCTCGGCCGGCATGATGATGAGCCCCTCGGTCTTCGATGACCCCAACCAGGCGCTGACTCCGACCGGTGGATCTGGAGCATTTACCCTCAGCGGATACACCCCGGGCAGCAAGGTCGAATACACCGCGGTGAAAAACTACTGGTCGCCCGACGATCTGCGGGTCGCCAAGATGGTCTACCTCGTCTCAGGTGACGACAACGCTCGCCTCAACTCCGTGATCAGCGGTGCGGCGGATACGACGTTCTTGCGGGCAAGCATGTACGACCCGGCAAAACAGGCCGGACTGGTTGTCTGTGAAGCACCGAGTTTATCGAGCTACCAGATAGCTCTGAACACCGAGAAGTCGGAGTTCAGCAAGAAGGAAGTGCGCCAGGCTCTCAACTATGCGATCGATCGCAAGTCGCTGGCCGCAGTCACTAACGGATTCTGCGAGCCCGGTGGACAGATGTACCCAGAGTCCTACTTCGCGTCAGATCCTGACTTGACTGCCGACAAGTACCCGTATGACCCGCAGAAGGCTAAGGACCTGCTCAAGAAGGCCGGGCTGACGAATGGTTTCGAGTTCACGATGGAGGTCATCAACCTCGATCTCTATCAGCAGCTGGCCGAAGTAATTCAGGCCAACTTGCAAGAGGTCGGTGTGAAGATGAACATCGTCCCCGTCGAAATCAACAAGCTGGC
Source organism: Antricoccus suffuscus (assembly GCF_003003235.1). Taxonomy (NCBI): domain Bacteria; kingdom Bacillati; phylum Actinomycetota; class Actinomycetes; order Geodermatophilales; family Antricoccaceae; genus Antricoccus; species Antricoccus suffuscus. The sequence goes on along the minus strand of NZ_PVUE01000005.1, from coordinate 49,091 downwards.
CGACGACTTCTCGGTAAGCAAGACCGCCGACGCGCAGATGTCCGAACAGAAGGCAGAGTCCGACCCGAGCATCCAGATCGAGTCGTACTACATCAAGGGCGGCTTCAACAATCCGGGCAACTGGTCGGATCCGGAGATCACGAAGCTCAATGAGGAAGGGAAGGCTGGGGCCACGACGGACGAACGCGCGAAGACGTACAAGAAGCTCTACAAGGCGGCGTACGACGCGGTTGTTCCGGACATTGTCCTGTGCCACCTCACGACACCATTCACGATGAACAAGAAGGTGATGGGCGTCGAGATCTTCGCCGACGCCACGCGGCAGTTCCGCGGAGTGGCAATCAAGAAGTAGTCAGTCAACCTCTGGTGGGGTCGGTCAGGTTTATGGCCGGCCCCACCCAGGCAACGGAGGCCCCTCGTGCTTCGCCTTTTCGGCACCCGTTTAGCGATGACGATTCCTTTGCTACTCGTCGTCAGTTTCCTTATCTATAGCTTGATTGTGTTGGTCCCGGGTGATCCCGCGGTCGCGCTTGCCGGTCAGAACCCCACTCCGGATCAGATCGAAGCGGTCCGTGAGAAACTCGGGTTCAACGACCCGTTCCTGCTGCAGTATTGGCATTGGCTCACCGATGCTTTTCACGCTGATCTCGGTAAGTCACTGTTTACCGGTGAAGACGTGTGGTCCTCGATCCTGAGCCGGTTACCGGTGACATTGTCGTTGACGTTCCTGGCGTTGCTGCTTGCGGCGATTCTTGGTGTCGCGCTCGGCCTGGTCGCGGGTCTGCGTCCCGGTAGCTGGATTGATCGTCTTGCGACGGTAGGCGCGAGTGTGGGCGTGGCGTTGCCGTATTTCTGGGTCGGGATGATCCTGGTGTTGTTGTTTGCGATTAACAACCCGATACTGCCGGCGACGAGCTATGTCGGGTTGACCGATAATCCGTTTGAGTGGTTCAAGCATCTGATCATTCCCGCGTTGTCGTTGGCTATCGCGCCGATGGCGGTGATCGCGCGGCAGACCCGGGCCTCGGTCGCGACGGTGATGACTGAGGACTACATCCGGACCGCGGACGCCAAGGGCTTGACTCGTAAACGGGTGATCGCGAAGCACGCGTTGAAGAACGCGGCCGTTCCGGTGGTGACAGTTTTCGGTATCGAGGCCAACCGGCTGATCGGCGGCACGGTCGTGATCGAGCAACTGTTCGTCCTGCCGGGACTGGGCCAGTTGGCGTATCAGTCGGTGTTCGCGCGGGACTTCCCGATGGTGCAGGGAGTGTTGCTGTTTACCGCGGCGCTCATTCTGCTGATCAACTTGATCGTTGATGTGTCCTACGGCTACTTCAACCCGAGGATCAGGAAAGCATGAGCGACAACAACGAAGCACAAGAACCAGAGATCGTCGCGGATGCCGCGGCCGATGAGACATCGGCCGACGAGGCCGCTATTGGAGCGGGCGAGGCAGTAGCCCCGCAGTCGCAGTCGATACGCACTATTGGGCTGAAGCGGTTCGCGCGCCGGTTCTGGGGCAACAAGCTCGCGGTCGTGGCCAGCGTGGTGTTGCTGCTGATCATTGTGGTGGCGGTCGCGGCGCCGCTGATCGCGCCGTATCGGCCGGACGAGATCGATGTCGTCAACCGGTTGTCGGGGCCGACGGTGCAGCATTGGCTCGGCACCGACTCCCTTGGCCGGGACACTCTGAGCAGGTTGATGTACGCCGGCCGCGCGTCATTGGCGGCGGCCGCACTGGCCGTGGGTATCGCGGTCGTGGTCGGAGTGCCGTTGGGGATGCTCGCCGGTTACGTCGGCGGCAAGGCTGACTGGCTACTGAGCCGGGCAGCGGACGTGCTCATGACGTTTCCGGCGATTGTGCTGGCGATCGCGATCATCGCCGCGACGGGTCCTGGTCTGACTACGGCGATGACGGCGCTGGGCGTTGTGTACTCACCGCGGTTGTTCCGGATCGTGCGAAGCTCGACTCTCGGGGTGCGCGCCGAGACTTATATCGAGGCCTCGATCAGCATCGGCACGCCGAGCATGACCATCATCCGCAAGCGGATACTGCCGAACATCCTTTCGCCGCTGCTGGTCCAGATCTCGCTGTTGTTGGCCGCGGCGCTGCTGGCCGAGGCGGCGTTGAGCCTGCTGGGTCTGGGCGTGATCCCGCCGACGCCGAGTTGGGGCAACATGCTCGGGCGCGGGTTCGCCGACATCCGTAGTACGCCGATGCTGGTGGTGTATCCGGGTATCGCGATCGCGCTGGCGACGCTTTCTTTCAACTTGATCGGCGACGGTCTGCGTGACTCGTTCGGCCGGGAAACCCGTAAGGGAGACAAATGAGCGACACCTCCACGCAGCCGCTGCTTCGGATCGAGGACTTGCAGGTCGACTTCGCTACCGATCACGGATGGGCGAACGTCGTCAACGGAGTCTCCTTCGATGTGGCGCCGAATGAGATCGTGGGATTGGTGGGGGAGTCCGGTTCGGGTAAGACCGTGACGAGCCTGTCGATTCTAGGGCTGATTCCACAGCCACCGGGCCGTAAGTCCGGGGGGCATATCTGGTATCGGGACAAAGACCTGACCGAGATGCCGCCAGCCGAGCTTCGCAAGATCCGCGGTAACGAGATCTCGATGATCTTCCAGGAGCCGATGACGAGCCTGAACCCGGCGTTCACGATCGGCGACCAGATCGCCGAGGCGTATCGGCAGCATCGGGGTGGTAAGAAGAAGGCCGCGATGGACCGGGCCGCGCAGATGCTCGACCTGGTGGGTATCCCGAACGCGAGCCGGCGGGTCAGGGATTATCCGCACGAGTTTTCCGGGGGTATGCGTCAGCGGGCGATGATCGCGATGGCGCTCGTGTGCGATCCGAAGCTGCTGATCGCCGATGAGCCGACGACGGCGCTGGATGTGACGGTGCAGGCGCAGATTCTGGAGTTGCTGAGCAAGCTGCGCGATGAGACCGGGACCGGGATCATTTTCATCACCCACGACCTCGGCGTTGTGTCGGAGTTGTGCGACAAGGTTGTGGTGATGTATGCCGGTGAGGTTGTGGAGACCGCTGTCGGGCGGGACTTGTTCGTGCAGCCGAAACATCCCTACACAGAGGGGTTGTTGACTGCGATGCCGCAGCTTGGTGAGCGGGGCGAGCAGCTCGCGTCGATCCCCGGCCGGACGCCCGAGCCGTGGGCGATGCCCGGCGGGTGCCGGTTCAACCCGCGCTGTAAGTACACCACCGATGTATGCCGTAGCGGGGTGATTCCGCTGGAGCGACTCGGTGACGGGCGGGCGAGTCGCTGTGCGCGGATCGCGGAGCTGACACTGGAGGGAGCGAAATGAGCACGCCGAATTCGAGTACCCAGGCCCCGCTGGTGGATGTGCGTGGCCTCGATGTCACGTTTGAGAAGAAAGAACTGTTCAAGAAGGCCCGTGTTGTGCGGGCGGTGAAGGATGTCTCGTTCCAGATCGCCGAGGGTGAGACCCTCGGGCTTGTCGGGGAGTCCGGGTCGGGGAAGTCGACGACGGGCCGGGCGGTGCTGCAGCTAGTTCCCGTCGCCGCCGGCGACGTCACCGTCGCGGGGCAGGATCTGGTCGCGCTGAAGGGTAAGGCCCTGCGCGCGGCGCGGCGGAACATGCAGATGATCTTCCAGGACCCGTATTCCTCGTTGGATCCCTCGGCCACGGTCGGTGCGAGCATCAGTGAACCGCTCCTGGTGCACGAGGGCATGTCGGCGAAAGACGCGCGGGCGCGAGCCGTTGAACTCCTTGAGCTGGTCGGGCTGCGAGAGAGTCACGTGAACCGCTACCCGTATGAGTTTTCCGGTGGGCAGCGTCAACGCGTCGCGATCGCGCGGGCACTGGCGTTGAACCCGAAGTTCATTGTGTGTGATGAGGCCGTGTCGGCGTTGGATGTATCGACGCAGAACCAGGTCATCAACTTGCTGGAGAAGCTGCGTACCGAGTTCGGGTTGTCGTACTTGTTCATCGCGCACGACCTGGCGATCGTGCGGCACATCTCGCACCGGGTCGCGGTCATGTATCTGGGCCATATTGTGGAGATCGGGCCGGCGGAACGGGTCTACAACGATCCGGCGCACCCGTACACGCAGGTGTTGCTCTCGGCGATCCCGGATGCCAGCCCGTACCGGGAGAAGAGTAATCGGATTCTGTTGAAGGGTGAACTCCCGGACCCGGCTAATCCGCCGTCGGGGTGCCCGTTTCAGACCCGGTGCGCGTATGTGATGGATATCTGCAAGCAGCAGATGCCGCCGATGACATCGGTGGATGGTGGAGGCGACGTGGCCTGTCACTTGCAGACCACCGGACCCGCCCTCGCCGGATCGCCCCTCGGGGACCTGAAACCAACCAATCCGGCGGGCCCGGTCGTCGGCACCGGACCAGAGGACATAATCGAGACAACAGTAGGAGCCGAGAAGTAGATGGCAGGACCATTCGCGGGAATCACGGTCGTTGAGTTCGGCCAGTTCGTCGTCGTACCTTTCTGCAGCCAGCTACTAGCCGACAGCGGTGCGCGCGTCATCAAGGTCGAACCACTTCGCGGGGACGCCTACCGATCGGGGGTGGGGCAACTTGCGCCCGGGTTCACCCGGCAGTTCCTGATCAAGAACCGCGGCAAGGAGAGTGTCTCGATCGACCTTGCGCATCCCGATGCGGCGCCGGTCATTGAGGAGCTGATCAAGCTGGCGGACGTCGTACTGATCAACCTCAGCCCGTCGGCGGTTAAGCGCCGCGGACTGGACTACGAACGGGTGGCCGCGCTGAACCCGCGGGCCATCTACGGAGCGGCGACCGCGTACGGACAGATCGGTCCCGAAGCGCCGCTGCCGGGCATGGACGTCGTCGTTCAGGCGAGGTCGGGGCTGATGAGTTCGTTGGCGGCCGAGAACGACGGTACGCCGCATCACAGCGAGGTCCAGGCAACCGACTACGCCTCGGCATTGCTCTTGTACGGCGGAATATCCGCTGCACTGTATGCGAGGACCAACACTGGCAAGGGCCAGCGAGTCGACGTTGCGCTGCTAGGTGGCGCGCTGGCCCTGCAAAACAACTCCCTTGCCCACCACGTCGCCGAAGACGGTTGGCGGGAAGATTTCGTGCACGAGACCCTCCCGGCCATGCGCCGCGCGAGAGCGACTCGAGCCGAAGTGGAGGCCGAGCGGATCTCGCACCGCGCCGATCCTCCGGGACACACGGCGCACTACCGGGCGTTTGCTACGAAGGACGGTTTTCTTGCCGTCGGCGCCGGCAGCCCCAACACTCGCGAGCGGCTGGCCGCATTGGTCGGCGTCGATTCCGTCTTGGCGACCGAACAGCCGGCGACGTTCGGCGCGAGACTCAAGGAAGCCCTACTGACCCGCACCAATGAAGAGTGGATCGCGGACCTTCGCGCGGCTGACATTCCGGTAGCCCCAGTCCGGCATATCGAGGAGATGCTCTTCGACGAGCACGCAATCGCTGAAGGGCTCATTGCCGAGTACGACCATCCGGTCGTCGGCAAGTTCCGGGGGATCGGCGTGCCGATTCGGATGAGTGATACGCCGATGGGCGGCAGTCCGCCGACGCCGTCGTTTGCCGCGCACACGGCCTCTGTCTTGAGCGAGATCGGTTACACCGCGGCACAAATTTCCACGCTCGCCGATTCCGGCGCCGTACATGTTGCCGGTGACGGTGTGTCGTCGCCGAATAGTAACGAGGAGTAGAAGATGAAGTTCACACCAACTGTTCTTACCGAGGAGGAGGAACGGTTACGCGACGACGTACGCGAGTTCCTTGCCGCGGAGTTGCCGCCGGACTTCCGGCCGGGTTTGGGGATGGGTGCCGGCGCGAATCGTGAGTTCTCAAAGAAGCTAGCTGCGCGTGGCTGGTTGGGGATGGCGGTGCCGAAGGAGTACGGCGGGCAGGCGCGCACGGCGGTCGACCGGTTCATCGTGACCGAGGAACTGTTGTCGCGTGGTGCGCCGTTGGGTGCGCATTTCGTCGCAGACCGGCAGACCGCGCCGACGATCATGAAGTTTGGCACCGAGGAGCAGCGGCGCTACTTCGTTCCGAAGATCACCGCTGGTGAGCTTGCGTTCTCGCTGGGGATGAGCGAGCCGGATTCGGGATCGGATTTGTCGTCGGTGCGGACGGCGGGGACGAAGGTTGAGGGCGGGTGGCTGCTGAACGGCACCAAGGTCTGGACCAGTGGCGCGCATCAGAACGACTATTTCGCGGTGTTGTGTCGCACATCTCCGTTCGACGGGGACCGGCACAACGGTCTGAGCCAGTTGATCGTGGACCTGCGTGCGGAGGGCGTCACGGTCAACCCGATCCCGTTCCTCGATGGTGGGCATCATTTCAACGAGGTCGTGTTGAAGGACGTGTTCGTTCCGGATGATCGGGTGCTGGGCGAGCTGGGGTCGGGGTGGATGCAGGTGACCTCGGAGCTGGCGTATGAACGTTCTGGTCCGGATCGGTTTTTGAGTACTTTCGGGTTGTTGAAGTATTTCTTGGCCGAGCATGAGCCGTCGTCGTTGAGCAGTGAGCAGCAGCGCGTGGTTGGTCAGATCACCGCGAGGTATTGGACGATTCGGCAGTTGTCACTGTCGATCGCGCGGACGATCGATGAGGGCGGGGCGCCGGCGATCGAGGCCGCGCTGGTCAAAGACATCGGTACGAAATTTGAGCAGCAGACGATCGCGTTGATCCGTGATGTGGTCGATATCGAGCTCGATCCGCATCAGGGCAGCATGTTTGAGCTGTTGCTTGCAGAGGCCACGCTGAGCGGGCCGTCATTTACGTTGCGCGGCGGTACGACCGAAGTGCTGCGTTCGGTTGCCTCGAAAGGACTCGCGAAATGAACCAGGATCAGTCAGCTATAGCCTCGGCGTTGCGTGCGATCCTCGCTGATCACTCCACCCAGGAGTCGGTGATCGCGGCCGAAGGGCCGGGCTTCGCCGAGGAAGCGTGGAAGGTACTCGGTGAGGGCGGTTTCGCGTCGATCTCGATTCCCGAGTCGGCGGGCGGGTCCGGCGGCGACCTCGCCGATGCGTGCGTCGTACTGCATGAGGTTGGCCGGGCGGCGGCGGCGGTGCCGTTTGCCGAGCACACGTTGCTGGCCGGGTGGGCGCTGGCCGAGGCCGGACGGGCGCTGCCTGAGGGCGTGAGCACGATGTCGACTCGTTCGTCTGAGTCACTATCGGTGACTGCCGCTGACGGTGGCGCGGTGTTGGACGGCGTACTGACGCGGGTGCCGTGGGCGAGTAACGCCGCTCAGATCGTGGTGTTGGCCGACCTTGATGGTGCGGCGCAGTTGATCGTGGTGCCGACGGCGTCGGTCACGATCGAGCCCGGACGCAATGTGGCGTTGGAGTCTCGGGATCTGGTGCGGTTCGACAAGGTGAGCGTGCCGGCGGACGCGATGGTCGCGGCTCCGGCCAGTGTCACGGCGGAGGCGCTTGAGTTGCGGGCGGCGTTGAGCCGGGCCGCGTTGATCTCCGGTGCGTTGGAGCGAGTCACCGAGGTCACGGTGCGTTACACCGCTGAGCGTGAGCAGTTCGGGCGGCCTATTGCGCGGTTCCAGGCCGTCCAGCGGCATTTGGTGCGGATCGCGGAGCAGAGTGTGTCGGCGCAGATGGCGGTGGATGCGGCCGCGACGAATGCGGTGACGGGGCTGGACTTCTTCGATATCGCGTCGGCGAAGATCGTCGCAAGTGAGGCGGCCGGGATCGTGTCCGCGGCGTCACACCAGGCGCATGGGGCGATTGGTATGACGAAGGAATACGAGTTGGGTCAGCTGACGAGGCGGTTGTGGTCGTGGCGTGATGAGTGCGGCTCGGAGGCCTCGTGGTCTCGTCGGCTCGGTGCGCATCTCGCGGAGGAGGGCGCCGATGCACTGTGGCCGCGGATTACCACGGGCCTCGCGCCGGAGCGGCGTAATGAGAAGGTGGCGGGCCGATGACGCTCACGACGGTGGACGGGATCGCGGTCGAACTCGACGACCGGCTTGCGGTAGTCACGCTCAATCGACCTGAACGACTCAATGCAATCGACCAGACCATGATGAAGGGATTGGTCGACCTCTTCGATGACTTCAGCTATGACGACGACGTCTGGGCGGTCGTCATCACCGGAGCCGGCGATCGCGCCTTCTCCGCGGGCGTCGACCTCAAGGAGGTTAACTCCGGAGACCAGGCCAAGCGGATGGCGCGCAGCCCCAATGGCGGCTCGGGACGCAACGCTTTCGAGACAATCCTCGACTGCCGCAAGCCGGTCGTTGCCGCCCTCAACGGCGTCGCGGTCGGCGGCGGCTGCGAGATCTCACTCGCGTGCGACATCCGAATCGCGTCCGAAACGGCGAGATTGGGTATGCCAGAGGCAAAGCGGGGGATGGGCGCTAACTTCGGCTGCCAGATGCTGCCGCGCATTGTGCCGCGCGGAATCGCCTACGAGATGCTTTACACCGGCGAGATCATCGACGCTGCCGAGGCGTACCGCATCGGCTTGGTCAACCACGTCTACCCGGCCGAGTCGCTGATGGACGAGGCGATCAAGCTCGGGCGCACCCTTGCCGGCAACGCGCCGCTGACCGTACGCCGCTACAAGGAGATGATCACCAAGGGCGGCGACCTGCCGATCTCAGCTGCGCTGCGACTGCATGTCGGCCCGAATCCTTACACGAGCGAGGACCGGGTCGAGGGTGTCGCGGCATTTGTCGAGAAGCGGACGCCACAGTGGAAGGCTCGATAGCCGCGACGGGCGGTTTCACCGATCCATCTGCGAAGCAGCCGCTGCTCAAGCCGGCGATCGACGCGATCACCGTATCGTCGATCAGCGTCCTGCCGCTCTACCTGACCGCCGGCCTCGCCGTACAGATCAGCGCGGAACTGAGGCTCGCTCCGTCGGCACTCGGCGCTGCATCGGCGGCGTTCTTTGGCGCGCAGGCGGTGTTTTCACCGTTCACCGGCGCCCTGGTCGATCGGCTCGGCTCGAAGTTGGCCATGCGGATCTCGACGTTCATGGTTGCGATCCTGCTGCTTCTGACCGGGTTAATCGTCAACTCACTTCCCGCATTGCTGATCGCGTTGGTGATCGCAGGCGTGGGGAACGCGGTGGCACAACCAGCCACCAACCAGTTCGTGGCTGAACGAGTCACCATCACTCGTCAGGGCGTGGCGTACGGCGCGAAGCAGTCGGCGATCCCGACTGCTTCGCTGCTGGCCGGTCTCGCCGTACCCGTCCTAGGGATCACGTTTGGCTGGCGGTGGGCGTTCGGCGTGTTTGCCCTGATCGTCGCGATCATGGGCCTCCGCACTCCGGGCGGGCGTAAAGGCGCGCTGCAGCCGATCATCGTAGCCAAGTCCGATGAAGAGTTGTCGAAGCCGTTACAGACCCTGTTGGCCTTCACCTCGGGGATCGCGGCAGCCTGCGGTACGTCGATGGGCGTCTACCTCGTCTCGGCAGCGGTTGCGACCGGCTGGGCAAACGGAGCAGCAGGGCTCTTGTTCGCGTTCGCGAGCCTGACCGGCATCATCTGTCGTTTCCTTGCCGGCTGGCAGGCCGACAAGTTCCGGTTGGACCACCTCGGCACGATCGCGTGCATGATGCTGATCGGCGCAGCCGGGTGCGTCGCCATGATGTCCGATGCCAAGCCGCTGTTCGTCGTGGGCGCGCTTGTAGGTTTCGGATTTGGCTGGGGATGGCCGGGCCTGTTTATCTTTGCCGTAGTGAAGCTCAATCCCGCGCGACCGGCGGCTGCGACGGCGTTTACTCAAGTCGGCACGGCGATCGGCGCGGTGACCGGACCGCTGCTGTTCGGATTCTGGATCCAGCACCACTCGTTTGCCGGCGGGTGGGCGTTCGTCGGCGGCGGGCTGATCGTCTCGGCGCTACTGCTTCTGTACGCCGGCGCCAAGATCAGGGCAGCAGGCCGGGTCCGTGCCCGGCCGGCACACATTTCAGACCGCAGTTGAATTCCACAACGAAATCATGACGCCGATCGCACATTTGTGCCATTAAGCAGCAAGGTTTCGCCGTCGGCGTTGCCGAACCATACATTTGTGCGCGAAGACGAAACGCGACCGGGCGACGAGCGCTACTCACGTGATTAGCCCGCGTGGAAACACGGATTGTGGTCAGGCCTGGGCGTAGGTCTGCTTCTGGCGGCCTAAGCCGTCAACCTCGAGCTCGACCACGTCTCCCGCGGCTAAGAACGGGAATTTGCCGTTGCTGCCCAAGGCGACGCCGGCCGGCGTACCGGTGTTGATGACGTCGCCGGGGTAGAGGGTCATGAACTGGCTGATGTAGTGCACAAGCTCGTAGACGCCGAAGATCATGTCCGAGGTATTGCCGTCCTGGCGCAGCTCGCCATTCACCCACGTGCGAAGCGCAAGGCCCTGCGGATCGGCGATGTCGTCCGCGGTGCGGATCCACGGCCCGAACGGGTTAAATGTCGCGCAGTTCTTGCCCTTGTCCCACTGGCCGCCGCGTTCGGACTGAAATTCCCGCTCAGATACGTCGTTGCTGACGGCGTACCCGGCGATGACGCCCGCAGCGTCATCGACGCTTGAGAGGTACGCCGCTTCAGACCCGATAACTACCGCGAGTTCAACCTCCCAGTCGGTCTTCTTCGACTCGCGCGGGACGTACACCGTGTCATTGCCGCCGACAACGGTGTCCGGAGCCTTCATGAACAGGATCGGCTCGGTGGGTGGAGTAGCGCCGGTTTCGGCCGCGTGGGCGCGGTAGTTGAGCCCGACACACACGATCTTGCCAATGCCGGTCAGCGGCGGACCGAACCGGCGTACGTCGGTGACCGCGGCCAGGGACTCGGACTCGAGGGCGGCGCGAGCGCTATCCAGACCGATCGCGAGGAATCGCGGTGTGATGTCCTCGGTGATCGAGCTGAGATCGAACCACGCGCCCTCGGCGTTGCCGATGAGGGGTCGTTCAGAACCGCTGTCGCCGTGCCTGGCCAAACGCATATCAATCCTCCGAAATGACTGGGTGGGTTGAATCTAGGACTTGCTACTTGCGTGGGTGATCAGCGTCGCGACGGACCGGCGCATCTGATGCTCGCTCACCCGCGGCAGTGTCCGGCTGGCGAGATATGCCTCGTCGGTGACGCGGGACCAGTCGCAGGTCTGGGTGATCTGGGTTTCGCGCTTAGGGCCCACATCGAACTGCCAGTCCCAGCGCACGCCGATCGGCGCTTCGCCGGGCCGGGCGGGCATCCAGGCGATCTCCACGTCCGGTGTGAACGCGACGACGTGGTTGACGACCTCGTACGCCGGACCGTCCGGAAACTCTACTTTCATGCCGAAGACGTCGCCGACCTTGGTGATCCGCGCCGTACCGGTCAATGCGTGCAGCGTCCGAGACCCGTCGATGCGCACGTGGTTGGCGGGATACGTCAGGAAGTCGAAGAGGAGAGGGATCGCCGCGTCGGTGACAACGGTGATGCTCAGTCGCTTCGCAGGGTCCATGCCCATAACGGTAGTGACTCATGCTGTGTGCCGTCGAGGGGCGTTGTGCATACCGGCCGCTGCTGTTATTTTCTACCTTAAGTAGTAAGACAATGACGCCCTGCGATGCAAGGACGGTTTGCCTGTGACTGCGAGCTCAAGTGCAGGTGGCCTACCTCCTGCCGCAAACACCCGCACAATAATGCTGGGCCTCGCGCTCGTCGGATTCCTCGCGGGCTTCTGGGCGTGGGGGTTGATCAGTCCGCTGGCGCCTAGTTACGCCGCCAAGTTCCAGCTCGGCGCGTTCGAGACATCGATCCTCGTGGCCGTACCGGTGCTCGTCGGCTCACTTGGCCGGATTCCTGTCGGGGCACTCACCGACCGATACGGCGCACGCACGATGTTTCCGCTCATCAGCGCGCTCACCATCGTGCCGGTGCTGCTGGTCGGCTTCATGGGTACGTCGTACCCGCTCCTTCTGGTATTCGGATTCTTACTGGGCCTGGGAGGCACGGTCTTTGCGATCGGCGTGCCGTTGGTCAACGCGTGGTATCCGCCCGAGCGGCGGGGCACCGCGATCGGCATCTTCGGCATCGGGATGGGTGGCACGGCTGTTGCCGCGTTCACTACCAACCCGCTCGCCGAGGCGTTCAACACGAAGGCGCCGTTCGTCGTCGTAGCGATCGTGCTGGCGGTATACGCCGTCGTGGGCGCGATCTTCCTCCGGGACGCGAAACCCCCAGCCCGGCAGGAAGGGACGATGCTCGGTCGCTTCTGGACGACGTTTCGGCAGCCGGTGACTCTGCAACTGTCGTTTCTCTACACCGTAGCGTTTGGCGGCTACGTCGCATTCGGCGTATATATGCCGACATTTCTCGTCAACTCGTATGGGATCGACCAGTCCGGCGCGGCAATGCGAACCGCGGTCTTCATCATCGTCGCGGTCGCGTGCCGGCCGATCGGCGGCTGGCTATCAGACAAGTGGACGCCGATCGGCACCCTGCTCGTCTGCTATTCGGGCGTGGCGATTACGGCGTTGGGTGCGTCCTTCCATCCGCACATTCTGCCCACTCTGATACCGATCGGCTCCGTCGTTTTCCTGGTCATGGCCGTCTGCCTAGGCGCCGCGTCCGGCGCGGTCTTCGCCTTAGTCGCCGCGCTCGTGCCGAGCGATCGGGTTGGTGCGGTCACCGGAGTCGTCGGTGCGGCCGGCGGTCTCGGAGGGTTCGTGCCGCCGCTGGAAATGGGTGCTCTGTATACCTCGACCGGGAACTATCGGATTGGCCTTCTCGGTCTTGCCCTTGCGGCACTTGTTGCCGTCGTCTTCACCCAGGCCGTCTTCGGCGGGTCGAAATTCGCGACTCGCAAGCAGTCCGTCGGCGATTAGGAGAGTCGATACTGCGGTGTGCTCGATGAGCGTGCGTATAACCTTGGCTTCATCTAGGGGAAGAAGGGGTTTGGCATGTCATCACGAGTCCGCAGCAGCACCATCAGCGACGTACTAACCAGAAGTGCACGCAAAGCACCGGACAACTTAGCGGTGACGTTCGAGGACCGTAGCTGGACCTACCGGGAGTACGACGACGCGGTCTCGCGCGCCGCGAAATATCTCCGCGACCTCGGGCTCGAAAAAGGGGATCGCGTTGCGGCGTACGGCCAAAACTCCGACGCCTACGGCATTCTCTTCCTCGCATGTACGCGCGCCGGCCTGATCCATGTGCCCATCAACTATGCGCTGACCGGCGGGGAACTGTCCTACCTGATCGACCAGTCGGGATCGACAGCGATCTTCGTCGACGATCATCTGGCTGAGTACGTCGATGCGCTCGACGAGGCTCCCACGATTCGTCATTCGATGACGACGGGCCCTGACTCGATTCTCGAGGCGGCGCGCAACGGTGAGGTACCGGCGGTGGACTACGACATCGCAGATACCGACGTCGCGCAGTTGCTCTATACATCCGGTACGACGTCGCGACCGAAGGGTTCGATCATGACCCAGCGGGCGTTGGTGCACCACTACGCGTCGTGCATTGACGCCCTGGATCTAAAGCCCAATGACCGCACCCTGATCCCGATGCCCATGTACCACTCGGCGGGCATGCACTGTTTCTTCCTGCCTAACCTTGCGATTGGCGCCACGATCCACCTTATGCAGGTCCCCGTCATCCCAGAGATTTTGCGTCGGATCGAGGCGGACAAGATCGACACACTGTTCCTGGCGCCGACCGTGTGGGTGCCGCTGTCCAACCATCCGGACTTCGACAAATTCGACCTGACTTCACTGAGCAGGGCTTGCTACGGTGCGTCGATCATGCCGGTACCGGTGACTCAGCGACTGCAAAAAGCGCTGCCAGGACTGGGCTTTTACAACTGTTTCGGTCAGTCCGAGGTGGGGCCTTTGACGACGGTGCTGCGTCCCGAAGAGCACGCGGACCGGCCGGAATCGTGTGGGCGGCCGGTGCTGTTCGTCGAGATGCGCGTCGTCGATGAGGACATGAACGACGTACCGGTCGGCGAGTCCGGCGAAGTCGTCTACCGCTCGCCGCAGCTATGCGAGGGCTATTGGGATAACCCAGAGGCCACCGAGGAAGCATTCCGAGGCGGTTGGTTCCACTCCGGCGACCTGGCCAAGATGGACGACGAGGGATACATCACCGTCGTGGACCGGATCAAGGATGTCATCAACACCGGCGGCATCCTTGTCGCCTCTCGCGACGTCGAGGACGCGCTCTATACGCACCCGTCCGTTGCCGAGGTCGCGGTTGTCGCGCTGCCGGATGAGAAATGGATTGAAATCGTGTCCGCCTTCGTGGTGAAGAAGGGCGACGTGACCTCTGAAGAGCTCATCGAGCACAGCCGTAAGACGCTCGCCAAGTTCAAGGTGCCCAAGAAGGTCATCTTCGTTGACGAGCTGCCGCGCAACGGTTCGGGCAAGCTGCTCAAGCGGGTGCTTCGGGATAACGCCGCCGCCGACCCCGAAATCGCGTCATAGCCGCTCAGCCGCGGCGTACTACGTCGGTCGCTGCACCGCTGCAGATCGGAATCGCGATATCGTCGAGCCTGCTAACTGAGCAAATCTGATTTCAACACGTGAGGTCGAAGTACATGAGCGAAGTCCCGTTCGTCATGCCGTTGTTGCGCGACGGGGTCAACCCTGTCGAGGAGCTGGGGGCGCTGCGGTCCGAGCAGCCGATCGTCCAGCTCGAGATCCCGGGGATCGGGGTCAAGGTGTGGCTGGTGACGCGGTACGACGACGTCAAGGCGTTCTTGGGCGATCACGCGCGGTTCAGTAACGACTTCAGCAAGGTGACCGAGGCCGGCGAGTTGCAGATGCTCCTGCAGCAGGATCCCGGCGGTCTGGGCATGATCGACCCGCCCGACCACTCGCGGCTGCGTAAGATCCTGACGCCGGAGTTCACGATGCGTCGTCTGCGGCGGTTGGTGCCGAAGATCGACGCGATCGTCGCCGCGCAGCTCGACGAGGTTGAGAAGGCTGGCCAGGGCGCCGACCTGGTCGAGCATTACGCCATGCCGATTCCGGCGCTCGTCATCTGCGATCTGCTCGGCGTCCCGTATGAGGAACGCGATGAGTTCCAGAAGCACAGTCAGGACCGGTTTAACTTCACCGGTGACTTCTCCGACTCGCTCGGCGAGATCGGCGAGTCACTGAAGTACATGGGCGGGGTCGTGGCGAAGATTCGTCAGAACCCCAATGACGGGCTGATCGGCCAGATCATCGCCGAACACGGCGACGCAATCACCGACGTCGAGCTCGCCGGCCTCGCGGACGGCATCCTGACCGGAGGGCACGAGACCACGGCCTCGATGATCTCCCTCGCCGCGCACGTGCTGATGAAGAACCCCGATCACGTCGCCCTGATGCGTGACGGTGACGACAAGCAGGTCTCGGACATTGTGGACGAACTGCTTCGTTACCTGACCGTCGTACAGGTGCCGTTTCCTCGGCTCGCGAAGGAGGACCTCGTGCTCGGCGGCCAGCAGATCAAGGCCGGCGAGCTCGTGATCGGCTCCCTTGTCGCGGCAAATCGGGACGAGTCGCTCGGCGCCAACATGGACGAGTTCGTGCCGGAGCGTGGGTCGATGTCCCACCTCGCCTTCAGCTACGGAATTCACCGCTGTATTGGCGCGGAACTGGGGCGGATGGAACTTCGCCAGGCACTGCCGGCATTGTTCAAGCGGTTCCCAACGCTGCAGCACCAAGGACCGATCGACGAGACCGAGTTTCGGATGTTCTCCATCGTCTTCGGGATCGAAAGCCTCCCCGTCGCTTGGTAGCTCAACTCATCTGAACTCCAAACAACGCCAAACGCCCCGTTCGCTACAGCGACCGGGGCGTATGACGTTGTGCAAGAAGAGTGCTACTTAGCGGGGCGGAAGCGGGGTAGCGCCGTACCGTCCTCGGTCGGGGTGAAGGCGACCTCCACCGGCTTACCGATGACAAGGTCCTCGTCGGTCCAGTCAACGATGTTGGTCATTACCTTCGGGCCTTCTTCGAGCTGCACGTAGGCGAGGATGAATGGGCCGGCCTTCGCATAGTCGCCGAGGCCCTTGCGGGTCTTCGTCCAGCTGTAGATCTCGCCCTTGCCGCTGCCGGTGAACCACTCGAGCGACGTACCGGAGCATTCGGGGCACATCATGCGTGGGTACCAGATGACGCTCTGGCAGCTGGTGCAGCGCTGCAGCAGCAGCTCGCCGCGCTTCGTGGCTTCCCAGAACTCCGTCGTATCCGGAGTAATCGGCGGGACGGGGTTAGGCAATGTTGTTTCGGTCATGCTGATTCCCTTCCGAGAATAAGAGTCGCGCTACCCATGCGGTTGCCGATCGAGCCGCCGGTGCCGTGCACCAGGGCAATCTCGCAGTCCGGTACCTGTACGGGCGCGTTGGCTTCGCCGCGCAGCTGGCGCATCGCTTCGATGACCTTGGTGATGCCGCCACGGTTGGTGGGGTGGTTGTTGCAGAGGCCGCCACCGTCGGTGTTGAACGGCAGCTTGCCGAACGGCGCCTCAAGCGCGCCGTCGAGGACCCACTCACCGCCCTTGCCCTTTTCGCAGAACCCGAGGTCTTCGATCGTCTCGAGGACGGTGATCGTGAAGGAGTCGTAAATCGACGCGTAGTTGATGTCGGCGTGCTTGATGCCGGCCTCTTCGAACGCGCGCGGACCGGACCAGCGAGCACCGGTGAAGGTGAGGTCGAGATTGCCGCTGCCGGTGTGCTTGATCGTCTCGCCATGCCCGAGGATCGACACCGACTGGCGCTTCAGATCCTTCGCGACATCTTTGTGCACCAACACGAGCGCGCCTCCGCCGTCGGTGACGACGCAGCAGTCCAAACGGTGCAGCGGATCGCTGACCATGGGGGACTCAAGTACCTCTTCGACAGTGACTTCCTTGGGCAGGAACGCATTGGGGTTGTGCTTCGCGTGCTTCGACGCGGCGACCTTGATCGCGGCCAGTTGCTCGCTTGTCGTGCCGAACTCGGCCATGTGGCGCTGCGCGGCGAGGGCGTAGCCACCCGGTGTCGTCAGGCCGTAGATGTCCTCGAACGGGTATTCGGGCGCGTTCTTCGGGCGGGACCACGCCGGCCCGGTGCGCGGTTTACCGCCGAGGGTAATCAGCGCAACCTTGCATTTGCCGGCCGCGATGGCGGCAGCAGCGTGCCCCACATGGGCGACGTACGACGACCCGCCCATCTCGGTCGTGTCCAGGTAAGAGAGCTTCAGGCCCATGTAGTTGGCCATCGTGAGCCCGCCGAAGCCGGGGGCGTCGCCGGAGCAGAAGTAGCCGTCGACATCGGCAAGTGTCAGTCCTGCATCGGCGACCGCGCCGAGCGCAACTTCGGCGTGGATCTGGGCATGTGAGGTGTCGGGCAGGTGACGACCCGGGTGTTCGTAAGCGCCAACCAGAACGGCTGAGTACTTAGCTGTCATTATTCGGAAACTCCGATTCGCGTTTGTGCTGGCGCGGTGTCCGCGTCGCCCAGCGGTGTGCGTGAGGCCGGATTACCTCTGCTCGTCACATTAACGGATCCGCATACAAAGTAGAACGCGGTACTAGTTAACGTTGCTAAAGACACGTTGGCCCCGTGCCCATCCCTGGGCAGCCGGTGAGGGCCGCCCCGCGGCATACTCGTTAACATCGCTAAGCACTCTTCGGCGAACATAGGGAATTGATGACCGATCAGCTCAGCGACCAGGGCCGTCAGCCGTTGATGTCGCGCCGGGCCATCAACTTCACGATGACCGGGATCGTTCTGTCGCTGTTCGTCGGCATCATGTCGGGCACTATTATCGCCAACGCGCTCCCGGTGATCATCCGCGAACTGCACGGTAGCCAGAGCCAATACACCTGGATCGTGGCTATCACCCTTCTGGTGTCGACGGCCGTGACGCCGGTGTGGGGAAAAATTTCCGACGTTTACAACAAGAAGACTCTCCTGCTTGCCGGGGTCGGAATCTACGTTGTGGGCTCGATGCTGTGCGGCATATCTGGAAGCGTGACATGGTTACTGTTCGCGCGTGGGCTCCAAGGGATCGGTCACGCCGGTCTCCAAGCGATGGGCCAGATCGTGATGGCGGCGATCGTCAGCCCCCGCGAGCGCGGGAAATACTCCGGCTACATCGGGTCGGCGTTCGGCGTCGGGACCGTCGCAGGGCCGCTGGTCGGTGGGGTCATCGTAGACACCCCGTGGCTGGGCTGGCACTGGTGTTTCTTCATCGTCGTACCAATCGCGATCGTGTCGATGGTGCTCGTGTATCGCAACCTCACGCTGCCGGCCGTGACCGCGGGCAAGGTCAAGATCGACATCATCGGCGCGGCGCTGCTCAGCGCAGCGATCAGCGGATTCATGGTCTGGGTCACGATTGCC
Source organism: Antricoccus suffuscus (assembly GCF_003003235.1). Taxonomy (NCBI): domain Bacteria; kingdom Bacillati; phylum Actinomycetota; class Actinomycetes; order Geodermatophilales; family Antricoccaceae; genus Antricoccus; species Antricoccus suffuscus. Next base: position 30,745 of record NZ_PVUE01000005.1, on the reverse strand, counting down.
GGACGGGACTTCCCGTGGATGTCGCTGCCGTCGGCGGCACTTGTCGTCCCATCAGCGATCGCGCTGGTGGTATTCGTCCTTTATGAACTGCGCGTCGCCGTACCGCTGATTCCGCTGAACCTATTCGCGAATCGCACCATGCTGATGGCGATTGTGCTGAGTATCAACGTCGGGCTCATGACGTTCGGCCTGCCGCCGTTTCTCGGCCAGTACTTCCAGGTCGCGCGCGGCCACACCGCCACTGAGTCCGGTCTGCTTACGTTACCGATGATCATCGGGCTGGTCGCGCTGTCGACATACAGTGGATACCGGGTGACAAGGACCGGTCGCTGGAAGTTGTGGCTGGTCACGGGCATGGCGCTCATGACGGTCGCCAGCGTCGGCATGATCTTCCTAACTTCACAGACTCCGATATGGCTGGTCGGTGTGTGGATCTGGCTGCTCGGCATGGCGCTGGGAATGACTTCGCAAAACACGGTTCTCGCGGTTCAAAACAGCGTGCCGACGGCGGACCTTGGCGCCGCAACGGCGCTCGTCGGCTTTTTCCGGTCATTCGGCGGCGGCGCGGGTGTCGCCATACTCGGCGTCATGCTCAACAACCGCCTTGGCGCGGTTCTCGCCGACGGGCTTGCCACGCTGCCCGGCGCTCACCCGACTGCCGATGCTCTACTCGGGTCACTTGGCGATGTTGGCACGATGCCGGCAGGTATGCGCGCAGTCGTCCGCGACTCGTATGGCCTGGCGACCGGACACATCTTCTGGCTCATGGCCGCGATGGCAGTCATATCGTTGATCTGCGTGCTGAACATGCGCGAACAGTTGCTGCGAACGACGATCGACGAGACGACAGATGGTGACCCGATAAACGAGGGCGACTCGGGGACCGGCAGTGCGCGTCGCGAGCGCGGCGGCGTTGTCTAGGCTGCTGGGAAGCCCGCACGCCTTCCGATAGAAGAGGACTCCATGAGCGCTTCGTTTACCGACCAGACCCGCTTCGACGGCAAGGTCGTCCTGATTACCGGCGGCTCGTCGGGGCTTGGCGCGGCGATGGCCGAGGGATTCGCCGGTCAGGGCGCGGACCTAGTAGTGAGCGGGCGACGAATGGATCGGTTGGAGCAGACCGCTGCCGCGGTCGAAAAGCTGGGCCGGCGGTGCTTGCCAGTGCAGGCTGATGTCAGCAGCCCAGAAGATTGCGAACGGCTGGCCGAGGCCGCGATCGAGGAGTTCGGCCGCCTCGACGTACTCATCAACAATGCCGGGATCGGTACGGCGAACCCGATGACCCGCGAGAAGCCCGAGGACTTCCGGCAGGTCATCGACATCAACCTCAACGGCACCTATTGGATGTCGCAGTCGGCGGCCCGCCGGATGAAGCCGGGCAGCAACATCATCAACATTTCCAGCGTGCTCGCGACTACCTCGACCGGACTGCCGCAGGGCGCCTACACCGCGAGCAAGGCGGCCGTCATCGGGTTAGCGCGCGACCTCGCGGTGCAGCTGACCGGGCGCAAGGGGATCCGCGTCAACGCGATCCAGCCCGGCTACTTCCCTTCCGAGATGACCGACGCGCAAGACGCGGACTTCCTGAAGCGGGTCGCCGACCGCGCGCCGGCCGGCCGTCTCGGTGAGTCCTCCGAACTGGTCAACGCGGCGATTTTTCTAGCGTCCGACGCGGCGTCGTACATCACGGGCGTGAGCCTGCCGGTCGACGGCGGCCTGCTGCTCAACTAGACCGCATTCGCTTGGCGTTAACGAATAGCGCATCCTGGCACGCGCAGCAAATGTGCATTTAACGAAGGTTGCAATTCACCCCTCGTCCGGTGCTATCTGCCTTCGCATAGGGGATTTTCTGCGAATATCGAAGATGCCGACGCGTTGCGAGAACCCTGATTAGTTAACGGGAGCGGGCTTCTTCGCACGCGGGCGAAGGGGTGTGTATTCATGCGGAAAATCTCAACCGCCGTCATGGCAGGTGCCATAGCGCTGACACTCTCAGTGGCTGGGTGCAGCACCAAGGGCGGAAGCACCGGTGCGCAGAAGAGCAGCAAGGGCGGGATCAAGACCGACTTCGGCGTCACGGACAGCACGATCAATCTCGGCATGCTGGTCGACGAGTCCGGCGTTTTCAAGGTCATCGGTATTGCCCAGGCCGAGGGAAGCGAACTGTGGGCGGACGACGTCAACGCCGCCGGTGGAGTGTGCGGACGCCAGATCAAGATCGAGACCCGCGACGACGGTTACAACGCCGAGAAGGCGGTCACCCTGTACGCCGCAATGAAGGGCAACCTCGTCGGAATGCTGCAGGTGCTGGGCTCGCCGATCGTCGCCGCACTGAAGTCGCAGATCCTCAGCGACAACATGCTCTCCATCCCGGCGTCCTGGGCGACCGGCAACCTCGCGTCGCCGGCGATCCTTCAGGTGGGTTCGACGTACGCCATCGAGATGATCAACGCGATGAGCTACGTCCAGAAGCAGGGCCTGATCAAGGACGGCGACAAGCTCGGGATCATCTACATCACCGGTGAGTACGGCGGGGACGGTCTGCTCGGCGCGCAGCACTACGTCGCGTCGCACAACCAGACACTGGTGCCGATCCAGGTGACCGGCGACAACAACGACATGTCCTCGGCGATCACGCAGTTGAAGAGCAAAGGGGTCTCGGCCGTTTTGGTCACCACCACGCCGGTGCAGATGGGCTCCGCGGCGACGCAGATGGCCGCCCAGGGTCTCGGCGCTCTGCCTCTGATTGGGGTCAACCCCACGTTTGATCCGACTCTGTTGCAGACCCCCGCGAAGAGCGCGCTCGGCCACTACTACCGCGGCACTTTCATCGCCCCGTTTGACGCGAACAAGCCGATCACCCAGAAGATCGCTAAGGAGTACGAGGCGAAGTACAAGGATCCCGAACAGGATGGAATCAACATCGGCTACTCATTCGGGCTGGCCTACCAAGCGGTCCTTGAGCGCGCCTGCAAAGACAAAGACATGACCCGCCAGGGACTCATGACGGCCGCGCGCAAGATCAAGGTCGACACCCAAGGGCTCACCGCGCCTCTGGACTACTCGAAGCAGGGCGACGTCGCGACTCGGTCCACGTTCGTCGAGCAGGTCGACCCGGCCGCCAAAGGCTCGCTGAAGATCGTGCAAGAACTGAACGAGTCGCCCGAAGCCAAGAGCTTCAACATCCCGTCGGCAAAATAGTCTTCCGCGCTACAACTAACGAACGCTAGACGGTCGCGGTACGACGTACCCGGTGTTTCCACCGCTTGCCGAGACCGAGATAGGCGCCTGCGTTGCAGGCCAGCAGCGCGATGAGGATGATCGCGTTGAGCAGGTGCTCATCCAGGAACGGGTTTTGCGCGATCGGCCATGAGGCGGCGTACATGAGGAGAAGCAGCACGGCGCCGGCAATGCACGCGATCCACATCCCGAGCCCAACCATGAGGCAGAGACCGATGCCGACAAGTCCGACCATGAAGACCCAGTCCGCCCAGGCGTGTCCCTCGAAGATCTTGAAGAACGACTTGAACGGGTTATCGGACTTCGGACCGGTGACTCCTGCTAGGTAGGCCGCGGTCGGTCGGCCGCCGTGGATCCACGCGTCGCCGCTCGCCGTTGAGCGACCGAACCCGAACGTCTTGTCCAGGAATGCCCATAGAAACTGCCAGCCCAGCAGGATCCGGACAAGCCCGAGCAGGTAGCCGCCGAACTTCGACATACGCGCGCCGGCGACCTGCGGTTCGGGCGTGGACACGGGCGGCTCGAACGAGTGGTCTGCCGGCCCGCCGGTGATCGGATCTTTGAACTCGTATGGGTCCGACGTACTCGACGTCGGCATGTAGGACGTGCGGTCTGCCTCGTCGCCTGGAACGTTCGGCCGGTCCGAGACCGGGTAGGCGGTGGTCTGCTCGGACGGGGGCGGCTGATATCCGGCGGGTTGTGGCGCACCGGGCTGCGGCGGGTACGGCTGCGGCTGTCCCTGGTTTGCGTCATGCTCGTTATGCGTCATCTCGATGACCTTCATTCGTGTCGATAGTGGCAAGTGCCCGGCAGAGTCGAATGGTGAGCGGTTTTTCGTCACTAGAGCATAGTTCGGCGATCGATGATAGGCGTCGGATCCAGCCTTTCAGGCATGTCGAACAACAGATACTGTTCCCTCACGCGTGTGTTGCTCAGCGCTGCGCCGAGAGGGGACGACAATATGACCGCCGATATACCAACCAATGGGATCGATTTTGATGTGCGCGTGCGCGACCTGCTGGAGGAGTACGGCGATCCGCAGGCCTGCGCGGCAGAACTGCTCTGCGACCGGCATCCGGCGGATGCGGTGGCCTTCACGCTCGTCGAGCCCAACCTCTCTGCCAAGGACATCACGTACGGCGAACTGCGCGACAAGTCGCGGATCTTTGCCGCGGCGCTCGCGGACCTCGGCGTCGAGCAAGGCGACGCCGTCGGCGTACTGATGGGCAAATCCGAGGCACTCGTGGTGGCATTGCTGGGAATCTGGCGGCGCGGCGCCGTACACGTCCCGCTGTTTACCGCGTTCGCGGCGCCGGCGATCGCGCTGCGGCTCACTGCCAGCGAGGCCAAGGTTGTCATCGTGGACGAGGACCAGAAGCCCAAGCTGGCGCCGAGCGAGGACATGCCGGACGGTGACTGGACGACCGTCGTCGTCGGCGCGGTGGCGGACGGCGAGCGTTCCTTCAGCGAGTTGATGGCGTCGTACGACGTGGACTCCCCGGGCAACGAGGCATGCATCACCGGCGGCGACGCGCCACTGATCCTGCTGTTTACGTCAGGGACGACCGGCGTACCGAAGGGCGTGCCGATCCCGGTGCGCGCGCTGGCGTCGATCCACTCGTACCTCGAGTTCGCGGTCGACCTACGACGCTCCGACACGTTCTGGAACGCCGCCGATCCGGGCTGGGCCTATGGGCTGTTTTATGCGATTGCCGGTCCGCTGGCGATCGGGCAGCCCAGCATCCTGCTGCACGCGGGCTTCTCGCCAGCCCTGTCGTGGGCGGTCATGGACAAATTTGGGGTGACCAACTTTGCCGGCGCCCCAACGGTTTATCGAGCTCTGCGTAACGACCCGACGCCGATTCCTGAGGGCGTATCACTGCGCCGCGCATCGTCGGCCGGGGAGCCGCTGACGCCGGACGTGATCACCTGGGCGCAGGAGAAGTTGGGTACGACGGTGCGCGACCACTACGGGCAGACCGAGCAGGGAATGATGATCTGCAACTGCTGGGCCGACGGGCTCCGTGAAGACGTGCGACCCGGGTCGATGGGACGCCCGATTCCCGGCTGGGCGCCGAAGTACTCCTCGACGGCTCCGACGAGATCGCGCCTGCCGGAACCGCCGGCCGGGTTGCCATCGACACGACGGCGAGCCCGATGATGTGGTTCACCGGTTACCTCAATTCGTCGGAGAAGACGCGGGAGCGGTACAGCGCCGACGGGCGTTGGTACCTCACCGGCGACGCGGGCAGCAAGGACGCCGACGGGCACTTCTACTTCTCCAGTCGCGATGACGACGTGATCATCATGGCCGGCTACCGGATCGGCCCGTTCGAGGTCGAGAGCGTGCTCGCCATGCACGACGCCGTCGCTGAGTGTGCCGTCGTCGGCGTACCGGACGAACTGCGTGGCGAGGTTCTAGAGGCGTACGTCGTACTCGCGACTGGGGTCTCCGGCAGTGACGATCTGACTGGGGAGCTCCAGTCACTGGTGAAGACGAAGTTCGCCGCGCACGCCTACCCTCGGGTCGTGCATTACGTCGCCGAGCTGCCGAAGACGCCTAGCGGCAAGGTGCAGCGCTACATTCTGCGCAAGGAACGCACGGCCGAACTTCGCCAGCACTAAATGGGTTCTGCTAGCCCCGCATGTCCGACGGCACCGGCGGGGTGATGTTGAGGGCGTGCATCAGCAACGCCAGATGCGTGTAATGGCCGACCATGCAGGTGAGCTCGACGAGACCTTGTTCCCCCCATCGATCGGTGACTTCGCTGACGAGCTGCGCATCGAGAGGTTTCATCTTCAGCAACGCGGTCGCGGCCTTCCAGGCGAGTGCGGCGTCCGCCTCTTCGGGTTGGGTGTTCTTGCGGATCCGGTCGATGTCCTCTTCGGTGATGAGCTTGCGCGTGCGCACGATGTTGGCGTGCGCGTACCACTCGAACTCCGCCTCGTGATGGATCGCGGCGGTCAGGATCGCCGTCTCGGTGGCCGCCGGCGGGAGGTCCGTCTGGTGCCGCAGCGCGAGACCAAGCTGCTGCACGGCGTGCCCGACCTTCGGCGCGCGCAGCAGCGGATCGAACGGGCCGCGCAGCTCGCCCTTGTCGGCGGTCAGCGAGGTGTTCTTGCTGATCGGCTTGCGGCCGTCGAGGATCGCGTCGTAGAGCGCGCGCTGCTCATCGGTGAGATCGGCTTCGGGGATCGGTGTGAGCACCGGGGGAGTAGTCATGCCCCGAGTGTGCCACCCAACCGCCATCCGTCACTTATGGTGGGCGATCCGTCACGACTTGTTTCTGTCGCATCGTGTTGGCAACGGGCGGCGAGCCCAGTGCGCATCCCGGTTCGCACACCGATACTGTCGCCCTGTAAGTCCGCTGCGGCCCGACAGGCGCGTCCACTGACAAGTCTCCACCCGAGCGGGAAGTCTTTGCTGTCTTCCTGGGGTTGTCGTGCCGCTTTTTCGCGGATCCGTCGCGCGTATGTATGCACAGATAGAGGCCGGGTCACTCGTCGCCGTGTTGTCGGAGCAGTATCGATACAAGCTCGGAAGACGCGCGTCGCCGGCTGAGATTCGCTCGTGGGAGCGAAGCCTGAGAATCCTTGCCGCGGACCTCATGGACGCTGGGTTAGAGAGCGTCGAGGCTTTAGTGGAGTACCAACTCCCGCTGACGAGTAAGCGTGCCGACGTAGTCCTGTGCGGACGGCACCCGAAGTCGCGGAAGCCGTCGTACGTTGTCGTCGAACTCAAGCAGTGGACCAGCGCCCAGCTGCTCGACGACACAGACGATGTGGTGACTCTCGATGGCTTCGGCGAGAGGCTGCATCCGATGGAGCAGGTGCGCCGCTACTGCATCCATCTGACGGATTTTGTTGGCGCCCTTGGCGGGGATCCGCAGAATGTCTCCGGTGTTGCGTACCTCCACAACGCGACTGACCTCGATATCGGCAGCCTCTGGAGGCTTCCCGAGACGTCGTTGAGCATGATGTTTACCGGCCAGAAGCGCGGCGCGTTTCAGACGTATCTGCGGACCCGGTTGGCGCCTGATCCTGCTGCTGATGTGGCCGATGAGCTCCTTACCTCGGCGATCCGGCCGAGCAAGCAGCTGATGGCCCTTGCTGCGGACGAGGTGCAGCGTCGCGAGCAGTTCGTGCTGTTGGACGAGCAGCAAACGGCGTACGCATTGGTGATGCGCGCGATCGAGCGTTCTTATGCACAAAACACAAAGGAAGTCATCGTGATTTCTGGCGGTCCTGGTTCCGGCAAGAGTGTGATCGCGTTGTCCCTGCTTGGTGAGTTATCGCGTCGGGGAATGACCGCGCTACATGCGACCGGATCGAGTGCATTCACTAAGACGCTGCGCCGCGTGGCCGGCTCACGGGCACCACGGGTGCAAGGCATGTTCAAGTACTTCAACCAGTTCGTTGACGCCGCGCCGAATGGGATCGACGTGCTGCTGTGCGACGAAGCGCACCGCCTGCGGGAAACATCGGCGAACCGCTACACGAAGGCCGAAATGCGCACCGGCAAGCTGCAGGTCGCTGAGCTAATCGATGCCGCACGAGTCCCGGTATTCATGCTCGACGAGCATCAGGTCGTCCGGCCGGGCGAGATTGGAACAGTCCAAGATATTCGGGTCGCGGCGCGGGCCGCAGGACTTGAGACGCGAGTCATCGAGCTTGATGGGCAGTTTCGTTGCGGCGGGAGCCGAGCCTACGAGAACTGGGTGCTACGGCTGCTTGGTCTCGAAGAAGGCGGACCCATCGAGTGGGAGGGGGACGAGTCTTTTTCGCTATTACTCGCGCAGTCGCCGAGCCCAATGGAAGACCGTCTCCGGTCCTACCTGACGCGTGGCTATGGTGCGCGGATGGCCGCGGGGTACTGCTGGCGTTGGAGCGACCCGATCAAAGACGGTGGCCTTGTCCCGGACGTGGTCATTGGGGATTGGCAACGTCCCTGGAACAATAAGAAGGACACATCGCACGCGGGCGCGCCAGGAACGCCGTACTGGGCGACTGATCCTGCAGGCTTCGAACAAGTCGGTTGCGTCTACACCGCGCAAGGCTTCGAGTACGACTACGCGGGTGTGATCATGGGCCCGGATCTGGTCTGGCGGACCGATCGTTGGGTTGCGCAACCGGACGGAAGCCGAGACAGCGCGGTCAAACGAGGAACGGTGAGTGATTTCGATCGCGCGGTTCGAAACACCTACAAGGTCCTTCTTACCCGTGGCATGCGAGGAGCGATCGTCTATTCCACGGATCCGGAGACCCAGTCACTCCTTGAGTCGTTGATTCCTTGAAGCGGTCTGCGGGCCTGGCTACGCTGTTAGTTCAGTGGGCCATCGATGAGGCTCGCGTGGTCGGCGCCGAGCTGGTGCAGTTGACCTCGGATGCCAGTCGGAAGGATGCCCATCGGTCTTACGAGCGGCTCGGATTCGAGGCTTCTCATGTGGGTTTCAAACTTTCGCTCACCTGGCGTACGTCGATCAGTTGTCGGAGTAGATCTGCGGTACGGCGGTGGCCGTGATCTTGAAGGTGTCGCCGTTCGGGGTGAGCGTGAATACCTGCTGCTGGGACAGCGTCGTGCCGTCGAGGCGGTGGTAGACGATGTCGAAGGTGACCTTTCCCGCCGCAGGATCGGCCTTCGCGTTGGACACGCTGACTGAAGCAATCGTCGCCCAGAACTTCTTGTAGCCGCTCAGCCCGCCATTTTTCTGCATGCTGGGCGCGAGATAGTTGAACGCGCCGGTCGGGTCGGCGGGAAGCAAGCCGTAGTACATCGAGACGAATCCGTCCATCGCGGCACCGGGATCAGGTGGTGCAGACGGCTTTTGCGACTCTGACGGCTGCTGCGAACTACTGGCCGTCGAGGTGGTCGCGGACGACGCTGACGTCTTCTGCGGATCGGCTGACTGCGACGGGTCAGGCTTATTTGATGGTGATGCGTTCGGTGACTTCGTGCCCGATGTGGAGTTGCCGGCCGCATGCGTCGTCTTGTTGTGACTGATGATGACGTAGCCGCCGACCGCGACGATTGCCGCGAGGACGATGGCGAACACCGTGATGAGTAGCGCCGATGAGTGCTTCTTAGGCGCATCGGACGTTGGCCCAAGTGGGTACGCCGGCCGCGGGCCGGACGGCGGAGTGACGGGTGACGCGGTCGCCGGTGTCATTGACCCGGCCGACTGCGATTCGGCCACGCCGTACGCCGGACCCAGGCTGATGAGGTTAGTACGGTCGCCCGTGTCGTTGGCTACTGCGCCTGAGCCCCAGGCAATCTCGGCCAAACGCCGGGCGGCCTCTGGCATGTGCCAGCGGGTCGAGAGATCGGGATCGAGCATGCGGTCGAGCGCAGGTCGTAGCGCGCCTGCGTGCTGTGGTGGACGCGGCTGCTCGCTGCCGATCCGGTAGAGCGTGCTGATGGTGTTCTCGGACAGGCCGTACGGCGGTTCACCTTCGATGGCGTGATAGATCGTCGCGCCGAGCGCCCAGACGTCCGATGCCGCGGACGATGCCTTACCGCGCGCCAGTTCTGGCGAGAAGTACGCCGGCGTACCGGTCAACATGCCGGTACGTGTGAGCTGCGGATCGCTGTGCCCTCGGGCAATGCCGAAGTCGGTGATCTTCGCGTGACCGCGTACATCGACGAGGATGTTGCTCGGCTTGACGTCACGGTGCACGATTCCGGCCCGATGCGCCGCCGCAAGAGCGTCCGCGACCTGCGCCGCGATGGCCGCCGCCCGTTCGACCGGCAGCCGGCCGTACTGGGTGATCACCTGAGCCAGGTTTTTCGCCTCGACGTACTCCATGACGAGCCACGGCCGACCGTCGTGCTCGACGACGTCGTACACCGAAACGGCGTTGGGATGGTTCAGGGACGCCGCGAGCCGAGCTTCACGCATCGCGCGTACGACGCCGTCGGTCTCATCGCCGGGAACGTCGCCGATCTGCTTGACCGCGACCCGGCGCCCGAGGACTTCGTCGAGACACAGCCAGACCGTGCCCATGCCGCCGCGACCGATCGCTGCGGCGATCCGATAGCGGTTGGCGATGACTTCTGGTTGCACGCGGATCCCAATCCGTCGGTGATAGGGGAGATCGTAGTGGGAATCTCCGGCCCACCGACGTACGACGCACGCGGAGCCCGTTTGGTTGACCTTCGCCTCGAAATGACACGATGGCTACTGCGAGTACGGCGACACGTTGGGAGTCAGCGCGATGACGTTGGTTTTGGTAGCACCCGGTGGCGGCCACGCGCCCCTGGTCGGCGCGGCGATGGCGGCGGCCGCGGGGAGACGAGGGGTAAGGGTCAATCTGGGCGAGATCAACGACACGGCGGTCGCGCCGGACGCGTTTGCCGACGCCGTACGCCGCCAACTCGAAGACACCGACCTGGTTGTCGTCTACTTCGCCGAGCCGGCCGACGACATGACGACGGTGCAACGGGTCTACCGCGCCGCCCGCCGCCTCGACATCGACGTGACGATGAATCTCGCCGTCGGGCGGGACACCGACCGCGCACTCGAGGTCGTCGAGGCGCTGCGTGACATTCTCGAGGTGCCGCTCGACGGGTTGGTCCTGGATGACGCCCCGGTCGAGGAATCTGCACGCACCGAGGCGAAGGAGTTCCTCCAGACGATCACCGGCGTACCGGTGATCGGTGCGTTACCGCTGGGTTGTGCGGCAATGGAGCCGGACGACTTTCAAGCCCACTCGGTCACCTGGTTCGACTAGTCGCTCTGCGACCCGCTTACCGGTTCGACTCGCCGTCCCGGCCCCGCTTGTGTCATGGCTTGTGGCCTTGTGTCACCGAGGTCGGTGACACAAGAGCATGGTCGGTGACACAAGTGCGGACGTTGTGATTATCCACAAGGTGCGTGTCGTCCACATTTAGTGCATCCACGGCCATTAGCACGCCGAATTATTGGCGACCATCTGCACATGACTTCGACCCCCTACCGCCCCGCGACCGCGCCGCTCTTTACCGCGCTCGATGCGCGTCGTGATGGTTGGTCGGCGCAGAAGCTGGCCGACAAAGTTCGAAGCGGCGAGATCATGCGCATCGCGAAAGGCTGCTACGTCGGGATGACCGAGTTTCGGGCGCTGCATCCGGAGCAGCGACATGTCCTTCGGGTTGAGGCGACGTTGCCGACGTTCAGTTTCCCGGTCGTTGCGAGTCACTACTCGGCGTTGGCACTGCACGACATTCCGATCTGGGGCGCCGATCTGAGCCGGATCCATTTCGCGAGGGTCGATGCCGGCGAGCGTTACAGCCGGCGCGGCGTCGCGGTGCACCCGAGCTATGGGCCGCGCGAACTGGTCGTGATCGAGGGACTGCGTGCTGTGCACCCGACGATCGCCGTACTCGGTACGGCGATGGTGTGTGGCATTGAATCCGGCGTGGTCGCTGCAGATGGGGCGCTCGCAAGTGGCCTCACAACGATCGATCACCTGCATGAATGGCTTGACCGGATGGCCGGATTCCCGAAGGTAAGCCGCGCGTGGCGCGCCGTCGAACTCGCTGAGCCACGGACGGAGTCTCCGGGGGAGTCCCGGACCAGATTGGTGCTGAACTCCCTCGACCTCGGTCCGGTCAGACCACAGGTGGAAATCTACGACGAGTCCGGGGCGTTCGTCGGCCGGGTCGACTTCTTGCTGCCACGTCACCGCCTGATTGTCGAGTTCGACGGCCTGATGAAGTACGGCCCAGACGATGCACGTGAGGCGATTATCGCTGAGAAGGTGCGAGAGGACCAGCTCCGCGCGTTGGGCTACGGCGTCGCCCGAGTGGTGTGGAGGGACTTGGGCGTCGCGGGCAGGATCGAGGCCAAAGTACGCCGCGCGCGGCTTGGGCGTTGACCGACAGGTCCGGCCCCGCTTGTGTCGTGGCCTGTGGCCTTGTGTCACCGAGGTCGGTGACACAAGAGCATGGTCGGTGACACAAGCGGTGATTCCGGATGGCTGGGTTAGCTCATTCGGTTGGGTAGCGCCGACGCAACTCCGGATCGTCTAGCCACCAGGGCCGATCCGCCGTCGGCTCGTCTGCGGCCAACCCGCTTGCGGATCGCTGGTCCGTGTCCGGCACGTTGGCTTCGCGGCGCGCATCGAGTACGGCGTCGATCTTTACCGCTTCCTTCGCGTCGACCCGCAGCCATCGCACCATGACGAGAATCAAGAACGGCAGATCAAGCACTTCGGCGACCGTCCACAAGATAGATCCCGCAAGGTGCTGGTCACTGAGCCAGCCCGGCGCCCACATCGGTCGGCCAGAACCGAAATACGGCATCATGAGGTGATCCTGAAGGCGTAGCACGATGCCCGGGAAGGCATCGAGCAGCAGTTCCGCGAAGCCAATTGCGACAGCCATGCCCAAGGCCAGCGACGACCTATCGTCGTCGGGGTCAAGCAACGGAAGCGCGATCAGTAGCCCGACGAATAACAGCAGCAAGTGCACCAGCCAACCTGCTGGCGCCGTAGACAACGCGAGTGATCCGAGTCCGCCGAAGAACAGCAGGAGACAGAGGATCGGCACGAGGATCGGACCGATCAGTGGGTGACCGATGATGCGAATCGGTCGTGACTTCAGTAGTCGTGGCACTAACGCATGCGGACCGCCGACCAGGCGAAACAAAGTGACTGGATGCGCCATCAGCACGATCACGGGCACCACGAGGAGTAACAGGAGCTGTTGGGTGGTCCACACCCACATCAGTTGCGCGCCGCGAGCCTGCGTAAAGCCGCTGGAGGTCCAGACAACCGCGGCGATCCCGACAACGAAAATCAGGTCCCGTCGCCAGGGCCACAGCACGCCGTCACGGAATGCGGTTCGTCGCGCCCTGACGTAGGCATAGAGTGCGAGCCCGGCCGCCGCGGCGGTCACCGGATCGAATCTCCATTCGGTCACCAGATCGGCCACGGTAGGCGGCAGGTTGACGGAGGCCGAGGTGATCACCGGTCCAGTCTTCTGCGGCGACGGTGAATGTAGCGTTTCGATCGCTCGGGAACGGGAATCGGCCTCATGGCTCACGCCACAATCGAGTAAATGATCCTGGGCGAGGTGCCACGGTAACCTTGGAGGGTCCAATTACCTGGAGGATTTCCTACATGACCCGCATGCTCGTCACCGGTGCTGCCGGTTTCATCGGCGCCAACTTCGTCATTCAGACGCTTGCGAAGCACCCCGAGTACGACATCACCGTTGTCGACGCCCTCACGTACGCCGGCAACAAGGACAACCTCAAGACAGTCGCGGAGAAGATCCAGTTCGTCGAAGGCGATATCGCCGACATGGACCTGATGGACAAACTGATCGCGGGCACCGACATCGTCGTACACTTCGCGGCCGAGTCGCACGTCGACAACTCGCTGGACGACCCGTCGCCGTTCATCAAGAGCAACATCCTCGGCACGTTCGCGATCCTCGAGGCGGTGCGCAAGCACGAGAAGCGGCTGCACCACATCTCCACCGACGAGGTGTTCGGCGACCTCGAGCTGGATTCGCCGGACAAGTTCCGCGAGGACACGCCGTACGACCCGTCCAGCCCCTACTCGGCCAGCAAGGCCTCCAGCGACATGTTGGTGCGCGCCTGGCAGCGCTCGTTCGGCATCCAGGCGACGATCTCCAACTGCGCCAACAACTACGGGCCCTACCACCACGTCGAGAAGTTCCTGCCGCGGCAGATCACCAACATCCTCACCGGTCAGCGGCCCAAGCTGTACGGCGCGGGCGTCAACGTCCGCGAGTGGACGCATGTCGATGATCACAATGCCGCCGTGCTGTTGATCCTGAACAAGGGACGGATCGGCGAGACCTACCTCATCGGCTCCGGCGAGGAACGCCAGAACAAGGACATCCTCACCGAGCTGCTCGAGGTCATGGGCCAGCCGGCCGACGCGTACGATTTCGTCCCGGACCGTCCCGGTCACGACCTGCGCTACGCGATCGACTCGACCAAGATCCGCGACGAGCTCGGCTGGACGCCGAAGTACACGACGCTGCGCGAAGGCCTCGATGCCACCGTCGAGTGGTTCAAGGCCAACGAGTGGTGGTGGAAGCCGCAGAAGGACGCCACCGAAGCGCGTTACACCAAGCTAGGCCGATAGCGAACGAGATGAGCACCGCACGCCTCGTCGTCGCCGGCGAGGCGCTCATCGACCTGGTCACCACCGATGGGCAGCAGTACGCCGCCCACGTCGGGGGCAGCCCGCTCAATGTTGCGGTCGGCGCGGCGCGGCTCGGCCTGGACACCGCTTTTCTCACCAGGATCAGCACCGACCCGCTCGGGGAGCGCATCCTGAAACACCTCACCGACAACGGCGTCAGCGACCGACTAGTACGTCGGACCGACCAACCGACATCGCTGGCGATGGCGACGCTGGACGACGAACGCGATGCGGCGTACGAGTTTTACCTGGACGGTACGGCGGACAGTCACTGGGACACCGCTCCGCCGGTAGGCGTCACGGACGTGCTGCACCTCGGCTCGCTGGCGATGCAGCGTGACCCGGAACTGTTCGAGAGCCTGGCACGCAGCAGCGACGCCACGATCAGCTACGACCCGAATGTGCGTCCCGGCGGCCGAAGTCGTGACGAGGAGGTCGTCCGTGTCGAGCGTCAAGTCGCGCTCGCCGACGTGGTCAAGGCCAGCGAGGATGACCTGCGCTGGCTCTACCCGGAGCCGCGAGATCTCGTACAGATCGCCCGTGACTGGATCGCAAAAGGTCCGGCCGTCGTGGTGATCACCCGAGGCGCACACGGGGCATTCGCGCTAACGAGCGAGGAGTACGTCGCCCGGCCGGCGCGGACCGTCGCCGTGGTCGATACGGTCGGGGCGGGCGACTCGATGATGGCGGGATTGCTGGCAGGGTTAGCCGAACGCGACCTGCTCGGTAGGCACTCACTCACTGAAATGACCCAAGAACACTTAACTGACCTCGTAGACTTCGCGCTCACCTGTGCGGCGATCACAGTTTCGCGTGCCGGTGCGGCCCCGCCAACGCGGGATGAAGTCACCGGTGCCCATTAGGATGGTTCCCATGAATAAGCGTCTGGCCGTCATAGTTGGCGGGCCTTCCCCCGAGCACGATGTCAGCATCCTGACCGGACTACAGGCCGCCCGCGCACTTGCCGATATCGGGTACGACGTGTCGGTGCTCTACTGGTCGAAACAGGGCCGGTGGAGCCTGCACGAGCCGACCCTCGAGGCAAGCGCGTTCGCCGACGGTGTTCCCGCCGGCGGCAAGGACGTCGACTGGCAGCTCGGCACGGATCCGGGTTTGGTCGTCAAGGGTCGGTTGGGTCGTACATCCAAGGTGGAGATCGACGTCGCGGTCGTCGGCTGCCACGGTGCGCCCGGCGAAGACGGTCACCTGCAGGCTCTGCTGG
Organism: Antricoccus suffuscus; assembly: GCF_003003235.1. Lineage (NCBI taxonomy): Bacteria > Bacillati > Actinomycetota > Actinomycetes > Geodermatophilales > Antricoccaceae > Antricoccus > Antricoccus suffuscus. The sequence goes on along the minus strand of NZ_PVUE01000005.1, from coordinate 15,126 downwards.
AGCTGGCGGGCATCGCCTACACCGGCCCGACCCTGCGCGAGGCGGCGCTGTGCATGGACAAGCTCGCCTTCGCCGCGTTTGCCGCGAGCCTCGGACTGCCGGTCGCCAAGCGCATCCTCATCGCCGGCGGCAAGCCAATCACGCCGGGCTTCGACGGGCCATACGTCCTCAAGCCGCGTTTCGGCGGCTCCTCGCTCGGCGTCGAAGTGGTCGACACCATCGACGACGCCGTCGCGCTGATCAAGTCGCAGTCGCTGTACGCCGCCGGTGCGTACGTCGAGCAGATGCTCGATGGCTGGTACGACGTCAACGTCGCGATGCGCAACTACCCCGAGCCCACGTTGTCGGAGTTCGAGCGGCCGATCGGCAAAGGCGTCGGCGCGCTGTCGTACGACGACAAGTACGTCAGCGGCGAGGGTATGGCCGGGGCGGCCCGGGAACTCCCCGCCAACATCACCCCTGAGCTGCGCAAACAGCTCGGCGACGCGGCATCGGCGATCGCGGCTGCGCTCCCGGCCCGGGGCGTGATGCGGCTGGACTTCATGACCGACGGCACGTCGTACGTCGTCAACGAGCTCAACGCGCTGCCCGGCTCCTGGGCGAAGTACCTCTGGTCCGGTACGCCGCAACAGGCGTTCAAGACCCTGCTGACCGGCCTGATCGAGGAGGCCGGCGCGCGCGGTGTTGGCCGGTGGACCTCGCAAGGCGCCGACGGCCGGCTGCTGCGCGACGCGCACAGCATCGCCTCGAAGCTCGCATGAGCGCAACGCCCAGGTCCCTCCCACTTGGTGAGATCCCGATCTTCGGGCGCACCAATGCGCAGCAGCCCGCCGTACTCGCGATGCATGGATGGCAGCGGACCGCGCACGACTTCGACTGGCTGCTCGCCACCGAAATCCCGACCGTCGCGATCGATCTGCCCGCATTCGGCCAGACCAAGCTGCCGTCGTCGGAGTGGGGTACGCCGGAATACGCTGACGCGGTCGCTGACGCACTCGACACGCGTGGCTGGAAGAACATGGTGCTGGCCGGACACTCGTTCGGGGGACGGGTCGCCGTACGCCTTGCCGCCAAGCGCCCCGACCTGGTCGCCGGGCTGGTGATCACCGGATCGCCGTTGATCCGGCCCGACGACGCGCCCAAGTCCAAACCGGCATTAGCGTTTCGGGTGGCCAAGATGCTCAACAAAATCAAGGTGCTCCCGGACTCGCTGATGGAAAAGCAACGACAGAAGTACGGCAGCACCGACTACCGCACGGCCGGGCCCGCCCTGCGCCCGGTATTTGTGCGCATCGTCAACGACAACTACGACGACGACCTTCGGGCGGTCGGCGAGCAGCACAAGCCGGTCGCGCTGGTCTGGGGGCGAAACGACACTGAGGCCCCGGCAGCTCAGGTCGACAAACTCGCTGAAGTCCTCGGCGCCACGCACGTCGTCGTAGGCGAGGCCACCGGACACGACACCGTCAACGAGATGCGCGACGAGCTGCAGGCAGCGATCACCATCATCCTCAAGGACGCCGGATGAGTATTCTCGCCGCGGTCGTCGCCGGTATCGCCGTCGTCGTACTCCTGCTACGCAGCCTCAAGATCGCGCAACTCGAGCATTACATCCCCGGATCCGTGGTCGCCACTCTTCGCCGCTGGTTCGCCGTCATACCGACCAACTACGTGATTCTCGCCGTCGCGGTCGTCCTGGCCATCCTGGGCGTGCTGTTCACCGCGCCCCTCGTCGCGTCCGCCGTACTCATCGCCGCGTGCATCTTGATGGTTGTTGCGCCGGTCGACCTCTCGGTGCGTCGTCTCGAACTGACAGCGAAGTTCACCCGGCGGCTGATCGTCGTCACCATCCTCAGCGTCGTACTGCTCGTCGTCCTTGCGCTCGTCCTATGGGCGCTGCCGGGGATCTGGCTCGGTATCTCGCTTACCGTCACCGCGCTCGTTACACCGCTTCTGGTCGACGTCGCGCTCATCATCGCGCTACCGATCGAAAGCGCGATCGGTGAGAAGTACGCGACGGCCGCGGCACAGGCACTGCGCAAGGTCAACCCGGCCACGATCGCGATCACCGGCAGCTTCGGCAAGACGACGACGAAGGAGTACGTCGCGACGCTGTTGCAGGGCGTCAAGTCGTGCGTGCCGAGCCCTGCGTCGTTCAACAACAAGGCGGGCCTCAGCCGCGCGGTCAGCGAAAAGCTCGAGCCCGGCACCGAGGTCTTCGTCGCGGAGATGGGCACCTACGGCCCCGGTGAGATCGCCGCGCTGTGTCGTTACTTCCCGCCGGACGTGTCGGTCTTTTGCGCAGTCGGACCGGTCCACCTCGAACGTATGAAGACGATCGAGGGGATCGTCGCGGCCAAGAGCGAGATCTTCCAGCCCGGCAAACCGGCCGTCATCAATGTCGACTACTCGCCGCTGGCCGCGCTCGCCGAGCGGATGTGCGCCGACCGTTCCGTGTCCAGTGAGGTGATCCGAGTGGCGACTACCCCAGCGGCCGGCGCCGATATCACCGTCGTCACAGTGGCTGACGGGTTCGACATCGACGTACGCGGGCAACACCTGCACGCGGTCCACGAGGACGCGCAATCGCTTGACGCGCAAAACTTGGCCAGCGCTCTCGGCGCGATCTTGGCGCTGGGCATCGACCCCGCGACCGTGCTGCACAACGTCGGCCGAATCGCGCGACCGAAGAACCGCCGCGTTGCCGGTACGGCGCCCGGCGGCTGGGTCGTCATCGACGACACGTTTAACTCCAACCCCGCCGGCGCGCGGGCCGCGACGGCCGACCTGCGGCGGCGGACAAACGGCACGGCGGTCGTCGTGACACCCGGCATGGTGGAGCTCGGTAGCCGCCAAGATGCCGAAAACGAGGCGTGGATCGCCGAGTCAATCGGGTATGTCGATCGGCTCATCGTGGTCGGGCACACCAACCGCCGCGCCCTGCTTGCCGGCGCGAAACGGGCCGGGATCAAGGCTACCGAGGTCGCCCGCCGCGAGGATGCCGTTCAGATGCTGCGTTCTGAGCTTGGCGAAGGGGACGGCGTACTTTACGAAAACGACCTTCCCGTGCACTATCCGTGAGTATTCACGCATGACCGATGAGCACCACGCCGATAACCACAGTGTCGGCGACGATGGCGAACCCGAAGGACTGGCACCGCAGGTCACGGTCGCGGAGCTGATGGCCCGGCTCGGCCGGCAACAGGACACCGGGTCGCGGCGACGCCGCGCCGCGGAAGACGAGGACGAGCGCGATCCGTCACGAAATTCCGATGATCCGTCACGAAATTCCGGCGATCCGTCACGAAATTCCGATGATCCGTCACGAAATTCCGGCGATCCGTCACGAAATTCCGGCGATCCGTCACGAACCTCCGATGATCCGCGGGAACCCGCGCCGCGATCCGCGGCGAGTGGGCGCGACCTCGGCACCGACAGCGGTGCTGAGGACGGCTCCGATATCGACGGCGCTGGAAACGACAATTCCGACGACGATGAACTTGCCTCGAACAGCCTCGATTCGGCCGCAGAACAGCCCCGCTCGAGCGTCTTGCTCGACCCGTCAGAGGACGGCGAACGCGACCGTCGCAGCATCTATCAGCGGCATCCGGCGGTGCGCGCGCTGCTCGTTGTCGGGATCGTTGTCGGGATCGTCGCGGCGTACTACGTGGCGGTGCTGTTTATCGCGCGCGCTCAGATCGCCCGCGAGTCGGTGCTGCGGGTCGATGGCGCGGAAGTCGTCGACCGCCCGCTCCAGGAGGGCGCCCAGAACTACTTGATCACCGTGTCTGACAGCTCGAGCCACGACGCGAACGGCGCGCAGATCACCGCGCTTGCGCACTTGTCGGCCAATGAAAAGCGGTTGGTGATCGTCAGCTTCCCCAGGACGACCGTCGTCGACATACCACCCTGCGGCACCGCCAAGAAGCCGGTCGCGACCTTTACCGGGACGATTGAGTCGGCGTACGCCGCGGGCGGTGCCAGGTGCTCGGTGGCGGCCGTGCAGGCGACGACCGGGATCATGATCAACCACTACATCGGCGTCGACCTGGGGAAGTTCCCCGAGGTAGTCGATGCGCTCGGCGGCATTGACGTGTGTCTGAAGGACCCGTTGAAGGATCCCGCACAGAAACTGTCTTTGCCGGCCGGTACGACGACCCTCGACGGCAAACAGGCGGCCGACTATGTGCGCGCAGTCAACCAGGGAAGCGGTGACGACCCGGCCCGCGCGACTCGTCAAATCGACTTCCTGTCCAAGCTTTTCTCGGCCGCGCTGAGCGCACAGACCCTGATCAATCCGGTGCGCGCGACGAAGTTCGCTTTCGCCTCGGCCGCCGCGCTCACCATCGACGACTCGACGACGCTCGGACAGATGCGCACCCTGGCCGGGTCACTCAGCGACCTCGGCAAACACGAGAAGTCCGGCGCGGCCGTCATCGTCGTGCCGCCGATGTCCGCGGCGACTATTCCGTTGCCGGACTCGTCAGCCGTCGGCCTACGCATCGATGACAACGCCGGCCCGGCCATGTTCGACGCGATCATCAACGACCAGCCGCTGGAAAGTACGCCGGCGGGTGGGCAGGACCAGCAGCCGGCCGACAGCACGGCCAAGCCCAACCCCAACGCGGGGCCGGGCGCCGTCGACGACGCGCAGGGCAGCACCTGGGGCGCCCCGAGCGAGTCGGCCCCGACTGCGACCGCGCCGGTCGTCGAGACCTGCTGAACGTCGGGGGCGACGCCTGTGCGCGGCCCTCTCGGCCCGTTAGGGCATGATCGGAAACGCCTCGCGTTCCCGACGGTTGAAGGAGTAGTCCTGCATGACGACGAAGAAGTCCGGTGATTGGTCCCCGGAAGTTGAGCAAATTGCGGCTCGCCGCAAGCTCGTCGAGCGGATGGGCGGCGAGGCGAAGCTCAAGCGGCAGCGTGACGCCGGCCGGCTCAACGTGCGTGAGCGCATCGATGCGTTCGCCGACCCGGGCACCTGGGCCGAAGTCGGCGCCATTGCCGGCTTTGGCGAGTACGACGAAAACGGCGAGCTCACCGACCTGGCCGCGCCCAACTTCGTTGTCGGCTCATGCCGGGTCGAGGGTCGCAAGGTCATTATTGGGGCGGATGACTTCACGGTCCGCGGTGGTGCGTCGGACGCGTCGATCCGCGGGAAGCAGTTGCACGCGGAGCTCATGGCTAACAAGCTCGGCCTGCCGTTGGTGCGGATGATTGAGGGCACCGGTGGCGGCGGCAGCATCAAGTCGTTGGAGACCATGGGGGCGACGTACGTCCCGGCGAACCCCGCCTGGGACACCGTCGTGGACAACATGTCGGTAATCCCGGTCATCGCCTATGGCGGCGGGCCGGTCGCGGGCCTCGGCGCCGGACGGACCGCGATGTCGCACCTGGCCATCTTTGTCAAGGGCCTCGCGCAGCTGTTCGTGGCCGGCCCGCCCGTCGTGCTGCACGCGACCGGGCAGGATCTGACCAAGGAGGAGCTCGGCGGCTACGAAGTGCATCGTCGTTCGGGCGCCGTCGAACGCTGGGTCGACAGCGAGGAAGAGGCGTTCGCCGAGATCCGCCGATTCTTGTCCTACCTGCCCTCTAACGTCAACGAGATTCCGACCGTCATCGACAACGACGACCCGGTCGACCGGCGCGACGAGGCGCTGATCTCACTCATCCCGCGCGACCGCCGCAAGGTCTACCGGCTCAAGCCGTTGCTCGATGGCGTCTTTGATAGTGGTTCGGTCTTCACGTACGCCGAGTACGGCGGGTCGATCTTCACCGGGCTCGCCCGGCTCGACGGGCATCCGGTCGGGGTCATAGCTACGGACCCCTACAAGGGCGCGGCCATGACGGGACAGGGCGGACAGGCGATGACGCGGCTGGTCGATCTGTGCACGATGTTCCACCTTCCGATCGTCAGCCTCACCGACCAGTCGGGTCTCGCGATCGGCCTCGCCGCCGAGAGGACCGGCGCGATCCGGGATGGCGCCCGCGCGATCTCCGCGGCGTACCAAGCCAACGTGCCGATGGCCGAGGTCGTCGTACGCCGCGTCTTCGGGGTCGGTGGCGCCGGCCAGGTCAACAGGCACGGTTATGTCCCGCAGTGGGCGTGGCCGTCCGGGGACTGGGGATCGCTGCCGGTCGAAGGCGGGATCGAGGCGGCGTACCGCTCGGAGCTTGAGGCCTCGGACGACCCGGACGCGCTGCTCGCGAAGATCCAGGAGGAGATGGAGGCGATCCGGTCACCGCTTCGTACCGCCGAACGATTCGGCGTCGACGACCTCATCGACCCGCGCGACTCGCGCCGGCTGCTGTGTGAGTGGGTGCGTGACGCCTACCGGCTGCTGCCGCCGCTGGTCGGCCGCCCGTCATTCGGCATGCGCCCTTAGAGCTCAGAATTTCGGTCGTCGAGCGCCGACTTGCTGCGTCTCGGCTTCGTTCGCTGCGCTCGACGACCGAGACTTAGTGGCCGAACGTCGGCGCGATGATCGCGCGGGCGAACGTGTGGAACACCAGGTTAAAGCTGACGAACGCCGCGGACGCGTCCTTGTCGACGCCTAGCGTCTCGACGTCGATGGCGTGTACGACGAAGATGTAGCGGTGCGGACCGTCTCCGGGAGGCGGGCCGGCGCCGCCGAAGTCGAACGTGCCGAAGTCGTTGCGGGTCTGGAATGCCTTGCCGGGCAGCCCGCCATCGGCCGCGCCGGCACCGGTGGGCAGTTCGGTGACGTCGGCCGGGAGGTCGACTAGCAGCCAGTGCCAGAAGCCGGACGGGGTCGGTGCATCGGGATCGAAGCAGGTGACGACGTACCCCTTGGTCCCCTCGGGCGCGCCGGACCACGCTAGCTGCGGAGAGGTGTTTCCGCCGTCTGGGTTTCCCATGGTGTGCACCTGGGCGAGACTCATCTGCTGGCCATCAGTGACGTCGGTGCTGGTGACGGTGAAGGACGGGACCTGCGGCAGGAGTGCGTACGGGTCGGGTGCTGTGGGGCGTTCAAGAGGACGGCTCATAAGACTTCAATGCCTTTCGTCGACGGTATTCTCAGGCCGCCTCGCTGCTTACTTCTGCTGCAGCGGACGGGCTAGTGCAACACTTTCGTACTGTACTTGGACGGGTCGGGCGGCGGATCGTCGCCGGTTGGCCCGCCGGAGGTGCCAGCGCGGTCGGGCTCGTCATCGTCGAACGGCTCGTCGTCCCAGTCGTCATCGCCGAGCAGTCGTAGATCGCCTTCTCGCTTGATGAGATAGAGGAACGCCACAAACGACAGGCCGGCGAACAGGAACCACTGCACGGCGTACGACAGGTGTGGACCCTCATCGAGGTTGGGCAGCGCGATCCGTTCGATTTTGGGGTACGACGCCCCGTCGGCGGGGACTTCCTCCAGCGCCGTGACGTAGCCACCCGATAGTTTGAGCTTGAGTGCGTGGGCGAGACTCTCGGTGTTGAGTGCCCGGACGGTGCGAGTGCCTTGGATGAGGTCGATCTCAGTTGCCGATCCGATCGAGGCGTGGGTGAGGCGGGCACGTCCGGTGACGTCGACCTGGCCCTTCGGGGCATCGGGGATGGTGGGCAGCTGATCGGCCGAGCTCGGCGCGAGCACGAACCCGCGATCGATGAGATAAACGCTGCCGTCTGCGGCCTTGAGCGGTACGACGACCTCGAACCCGACCCCCTGATCGGTGGTACTACCGCGGATCAAGACCGTCTTGTCCACGAGATATGTCCCTGTGACGCTGACGCGGTGCCATTCGGCCGAACCTTTCGGCGCTTCCTTGGCCGATGCGGGGAGCAGCGTGTCTGCCGGTACGACGGCGGCCTTCGCTGATGCGGTGATCGCCGCGTTGGCCGCGCGTTTCGTGTACAGCCGGTCCAGCTGCCAGTTGGCCAGGCCAATCATCACCAGGATGGCAATCACGACTCCGGCGATACTGGCAAGCCATTTGGGGGTTAGCAGGAAGCGGTACACACTGAGACGCTACCCGGTCCGTGCGCTCGATTGGCGTGAGAGTGGGCAATTACCTTTTCAGGTACGTCGTACGCGTTAGAGTGCTGGCGAAGAGCGCGCCGGCCGAAGGGAACCCCTGATGACCAAGGACCGCGAGGAGGGCGGCGTGCCGCTCGATATCGAAGGGCTCGTCGCCAACCTGACACTGAAGGAGAAGGCCTCCCTGCTCGATGGGGCCGGCATGTGGCACACCAGGACGCTGGACCGGCTCGGCGTTCCGGCGATCATGATGACCGACGGCCCGCACGGCCTGCGCAAACAGTCCGCGGGCGGAGACCACCTCGGTGCCGGGGAGACCGCCCGCGCGACGTGCTTCCCGCCGGCCGCCGGCCTCGCCTCATCCTGGGACACCGCGCTGCTGACCCGGGTCGGTGACGCACTCGGCCGGGAGTGCCGCGCCGAACGCGTCTCGGTGCTGCTTGGACCGGGCGTCAACATGAAGCGCTCACCGCTGTGCGGGCGCAACTTCGAGTACTTCTCCGAGGACCCGGTGCTAGCCGGTGAGCTTGGCGCGGCGTTCGTCATCGGCGTACAGAGCCAAGGCGTCGGTACGTCGGTGAAGCACTTCGCGGCCAACAACCAGGAGACCGCGCGGATGTCGGTCTCGGCGCAGGTCGACGAGCGCACCTTGCGCGAGATCTACCTGCCGGCGTTCGAGACCGTGGTCACGATGGCGGCTCCGTGGACGGTCATGTGCTCCTACAACAGGCTCAACGGCATCTACACCTCGGAAGACCCGTGGCTGCTCACAGAGTTGCTGCGCGACGAGTGGGGCTTCGACGGCCTGGTGGTCTCCGACTGGGGCGCGGTCAACCGCCGGGAGGCCGCGTTACCGGCTGGGCTGGACCTGGAGATGCCCTCGTCCGGAGGAAGCGGTGCGCGCGCGATCGTGCAGGCCGTGGAGGCTGGCACCGTCACGACCGCGCAGGTGGACCGGTCCGTACGCCGGGTGCTGCAACTGGTGCAGCGCGCGCAGCCGGCGTTGGCGACCGAGGTCGTCGTCGACTACGACGCGCATCATGCACTCGCGGCCGAGGCCGCGCGTGAGAGCGCCGTACTGCTCAAGAACGACGGCGCGATCCTGCCGCTCAATCCGACCGAGGGTGGCCCGGTGGCGGTGATCGGGGAGTTCGCTCGACGCCCCCGGTATCAGGGCGCCGGCAGCTCGCAGGTGCGGCCGACCCGCGTCGACGATGCGCTGAGCTCGCTGCGTGCGGTGCTCGAGCGCGAGGTCACCTTCGCCCCCGGCTACAGCATCGAGGCCGACTCGGCCGCGCCGGAGCTGGTCAGCGAGGCGGTCACTCACGCCCAGCGTGCGGCGACGGTCGTCCTCTTCCTGGGTCTGCCGCCGGCGTACGAGTCCGAGGGTTATGACCGCGAAGACATGGACCTGCCGGCCCACCAGTTCGATCTGCTGGCCGCGATCTACGAGGTCAACCCGAATGTGGTCGTCGTACTGTCCAACGGCTCGGTCGTCACCGTCGCGCCGTGGCAGCAACAGGCCAAGGCACTCGTGGAGGGATGGCTGCTGGGACAGGCCGGCGGCTCGGCGCTCGCGGACCTTTTAACCGGACGTGCGAACCCGTCCGGCAAGCTTGCCGAGACCATACCGATGCGTTACGAGGAAAACCCGACTGTTGGGGCCTTCCCGGGCGGGCTGGGCGAGGTCCGATACGGCGAGGGGCTGCTCATCGGGTATCGCTGGTACGACGCGCGACGGCTCGACGTTGCTTATCCGTTCGGACACGGGCTGTCCTACACGACCTTCGGGTACGACGACCTCACCGTGACGGTCGACAACGACGGCGCGGCACCGCGCGTCACGGTCGAGCTCACGGTCACCAATACCGGCGACCGGTTCGGCAAGGAAACCGTCCAGCTGTACGTCGGTGATCCTCAGGCCACGGTCTTCCGTCCGGATCAAGAGCTGAGATCGTTTGCCAAGGTCGCTCTCGAGCCGGGCCAGAGCAGTCGCGTCGTACTCAAGCTCGGCCCTCGCGCGTTCTCCTACTGGCACATTTCACTTCATCGGTGGGTGGTCGAAGGAGGTGCGTTCGAGATCCGAGTGGGCGCCTCGTCGAGGGACATTCGGCTGTCGGCGCCGATCGAGTTGACCGGCGAAGACCTCACCCCACCGCTGGAGCTGGACGCCGAGATCGGTGACTGGCTCGACCATCCGGCAGTAGGAGAGCGGCTGCATCGTGCGCTCGAGGGCACGCCGTATGCCGGCTACTTCGCCGATCCGCAGCACGCGCGCATGTTCCGGGCGATCCCGACGATCCGAATGGCGCGGTTTCCCGGGTTCCCCGTCTCCGAAGGCGAGCTAGAAGACTGGATCGGCACCGCCAACCACTAACCCGCGATCCGTCACGAATAACCCGCGATCCGTCACGAATGTCCGGTGATCCGTCACGAATGTTCGGTGATCCGTCGCGTACGACGGGGCGTCGCGTGGCTGGCCTGCCTGAGCGTCGGTCGAGCGTGCCGTGATGCGCCCGTGGCGGTACGAAACTTAGCCGAAACGGCCGGTGATGTAGTCCTCGGTGCGCTTGTTGCTCGGGTTGGAGAAGATCTTGGTCGTTACGTCGTACTCGATCAGCTTTCCGGGCTTACCCGTTGCCGCGAGGTTGAAGAACCCGGTGCGGTCCGATACGCGTGCCGCCTGCTGCATGTTGTGCGTGACGATGACGATTGTGTAGCGGTCCTTGAGCTCTTGCATCAGGTCTTCGATCGCCAGCGTCGAGATCGGGTCGAGCGCTGAGCAGGGTTCATCCATGAGCAGGACCTCGGGCTCGACCGCGGTAGCGCGAGCAATGCACAGACGTTGCTGCTGCCCGCCGGACAGTCCCGAACCGGGCTTGTTCAGTCGGTCTTTGACCTCTTCCCAGAGGTTCGCGCCGCGCAGCGCCTTTTCCACGACCGCGTCGGTCGTGCTCTTCTTGGTGCGGCCCCGCAGCTTCAGGCCGGCGACGACGTTGTCGTAGATCGACATCGTCGGGAACGGGTTCGCGCGCTGGAAGACCATGCCGACGCTGCGCCGGACGTTGACCGGGTCAACGCTCGAGGCGTAGATGTCGTCGCCGTCGAGGAGGACCTTGCCTTCGGCGTACGCGCCCGGGATGACTTCGTGCATCCGGTTGAGAGTGCGTAGGAACGTCGACTTGCCACACCCGGACGGGCCGATCAACGCGGTGATCGACCGCGGCTCGATAGACATCGTGACACCTTCCACGGCAAGGAATTTGCTGTAGTAGATGTTGAGGTCTTCGACCTCGATGCTCTTGCTCATTGGAATCCTTATCTGAAATTTCAGGTGTTAACGGGCCCGCGTGAACCGGGCGACAGCCTTGGCCGCGAGGTTGATCGCCATGATGAGCAGGATCAAAGTGAGGGCGGCGGCCCATGCCCGATCGGCGTTCGGTGATTGCGCGTTACCTGCTGCCAGCCCGAAGTACTGGTTGATGAAGGTTGGTAGCGTCGACATCTGGCCATTGAACGGATCGGCGTTGATCCGCGGCGTCGAGCCGACGAGCAGCAGCAGGGGAGCGGTCTCACCCATGATCCGCGCGACGCCGAGCATCACACCGGTGATGATGCCCGATAGCGCCGTCGGCAACACCACCTTGATGATCGTGCGCCATTTGGGTATGCCGAGAGCGTACGACGCTTCGCGCAGGTCGGTGGGGACGAGCTTAAGCATCTCTTCGGTCGACCGGACGACGATCGGCAACATCAATAGCACCAGCGACAGCGCGCCGGCGAACGCGGTCTTGCTGAACCCGAGCGTCAGTAGCCAGAAGGTGTAGATAAATAGACCGGAAACGATCGACGGTACGCCGGTCATTACGTCGACGAAGAAGCTGACCGACTTGCCGAACCGTGTCCTGCCGCCGTATTCGACGAGATAGATCGCGGTCAGTATCCCCAGCGGTACGGCGAACACCGCGGCGATGAGCGACACATAAATCGTGCCCAAGATTGCGTGGGTCGCGCCGCCGCCGGCCTCAAACGAGGAGATGGTGAACATCGAGTGGGTTAGGAACTCGCCGCTGAGTGCCCGAAGTCCACGAGCGAGCGTGTAGGCCAAGATGAGCACGAGAGGCAGCATTGCCAGGGCGAACGCGACGTAAATGAGCGTCGTGGCCAGTCGATCGCGGGCTTGCCTCGGGCCTTCGTACGCGAAGCTGACGACGGATTGGACGATGAGGTAGAGGACCAGCGCGGTCACGACATAACCGGCGTACCCCTGCAGTCCCGTGATCGAGAACAGCCCGAGTGTCAGCAAGAGAACAGCGATCGGCAGCAGTACGACAACGGCCTGCGGCAGCTTCCTACCTCGCAGCGGGTTGTTGTCGCGGCCGGGTTTAGTCGCGCGCGCGGTCTGTGTAGGCGTTGTCATTAATCCTTCACCATTCCCCGGCGCAAAATCGCTTGGGCGATCGAGTTGACGATGAGCGTGATGAGGAACAGCACCATGCCGGACGCGATGAGCGCGCTGGAGCCGATCGCTCCTGCTTCGCCGAACTTCAGCGCGATATTCGATGCGAAGGTGATGCCTCCGCTTTCGGTGATGTGCGGGTTCACCTCGTAGACGGCGGACAGGATCATCATGACCGCGAGCGTCTCGCCGAGCGCCCGGCCAAGGCCCAAGATGGACGCCGATACGACGCCGGGGCGTCCGAAGGGAAGGACGGACATCCGCACCATCTCCCAGCGGGTCGCCCCCAGCGCGAGGGCGGCCTCGATGTTGGTGCGGGGCACGCGCTGGAAGACCTCGCGTGACAGCGAGGCGACGATCGGCAGGATCATGATCGCGAGCACGATTCCGGCGGTGAAGTCCGACCGGTTGCTCGGGATGTTGTCCGGGCGGTAGTCAAACAGCACCGTCCAGCCGAAGTACTTGCTCAACCAGAGCGTCAGGCCAGTCATTTGGGGTGCGAGGAAGAAGACGCCCCAGAGGCCGTAGACGATCGATGGTACGGCGGCGAGAAGGTCGACCAGGTAGGCGAGCGTGGATGCGACCTTGCGCGGGGCGTAGAAGGTGATGAAAAGCGCGATTCCCACGGCGACCGGCACGGCGATGATCAGCGCGATGAGCGAAGTCAGCAGCGTGTGGAATGCCAGCGCGGCGATGCCGAACATTGCCGGATCGTTGTCTGGACCCCAGCCGGAGTACGTGAAGAAGTTCGCCTGGTTGCTGGTGAGCGCGTGGATCGACTTGATGACAAGGAAGAACGCGATCGCGGCCATCATGATCAAGACGATGGCGCCGGACCCGGCCGACAGCGCCCGAAAAACTCGGTCCCCGGCGCGCACCTTGGGCGCCGGAGCCGCTGGAGGCCCGTCCGGCGGGATCGCCGCGGGCGCGTTCGCCTCGGGCTCGTCGAGTTGTGTCGACATCTGGTTCCTTTGTCTGATCAGGTACGCCGGCGCGGCTGCGCGTCATGGTCGGCGAGCGGTGCCGAATCGCTCCGAGTTCGGGGGCGACTGGTTCGCCGCCGAGCGAGATAGGTATGTCCCCGCGCTATTAAAACTGGTCATGTTCGTTTAGGCAAAGCTTTGGAGATTAACCACAGGATTAGAGAGGAGGCACGGCGCCGCGTGGTCGGATGTGTCCGACCACGCGGCGCCGGACGGCCTAGTGGTGACCTCGCAGATCGTTAGGCACTGGGGGCCGTGCCGTACGACGTGATTTGACCTAGGAGATCGCCGCGACGGCCTTCTGGACCTTGCTAGCGAGCTCGGCTGGCAGCGGCGAGTAGCCGATGTCCGAGAGCTTCTTCTGTCCGTCCGTCGAGGTGTAGGTCAGGAATGCTTTGATCGCCTTCGTCTTATCAGCATCCTTGCCCTTCTCGCAGACGATCTCGTAGGTCACGAGCACTGCGGGATAGGCGCCGGCCTCGGACAGCCCGTAGTTGATGTCCACCTTCAGATCGTTGCCGGTTCCGGCCGGCGTTGCTGCGGCCACCGCTTTGCCAACGCTTGCGTCGTCGAGTGCGACGCCGCCGTGGCCGGTGTCCAGGAGCGCCGTGGTCATGTTGTTGCCTTTGGCATCAGAGCCATCGACGTACGAGATCGCGCCGTCGGTCGCCTTGACCGCCGAGACGACGCCAGCCGAGTCCGGCGCGCCTTCGCCGCCGGGCGCCTTCCAGCCCTTGCCCGTGCCGAAGGTCCATGCGCCCGCGCCGGCTTTGTCGAGAAACTTGGTGAAGTTGTCGGTTGTACCGGAGTCCTTGGAACGGTGGACCGTGCCGATGGTCGTGCTCGGCATCTTCGCGTCTTTGTTGAGCGCGACGATGGCCGGGTCATCCCATTTGGTGATCGTGCCGCTGAATATGCCGGCGAGCGTCTTAGCATCAAGGGTGAGCTTGTCGACGCCTTTAATGTTGTAGACGATCGCGACCGGGCTGATGACCATCGGCAAGTTGATGGCCTTGCCGGTCTTGCACATGGCGTCGGCGGCCGTTGCCTCTTCGGGCTTGAGGTATGAGTCGGATCCCGCGAAGTCGGTCTTGCCGGCGGTGAAGTCCGTAATGCCCTGACCGGAGCCCGTGCCGTCGTAGTTGACGGTGATGTCGGGGCAGACGGCCGCGAAGTCCGACTGCCACGCGTCGATTGCCTTCGCCTGCGCGGTCGAGCCGCTGAGGTTGAGATTGCCTGTGCCGCAGTCGATCTTAGAGCTCCCGGAGCCCGAACCGCTGTCTGACGAAGCCGCGACGTTATCGGAGCAAGCAGAAAGTGCGATGGTGCCCGCCGCCATGACTGCGGCGAGTGCGTAGGTACGTGAAAGCTTCACCTACTGATTCCCTTCTTAGGGTGTTCGGCCTCGTACTCACCTGGTTGGAATAGAGGGGGCCACTCGGTGGCGAGCGGGATCGCTCGCAAGCCCGGACTCAACGTAAGGGGCCAACATGACGCGTCGTCCCAAAGCCGGTAAACGGGGGATGAACTCCACGCTTCGTGAGCCAGCACACACAAGCACGCCGAGGTGACGTTTTGGTGAACTCGTTCTACGAGTTGCGGCCGGCCCCTACGTGTCAGTCTGGTTGTGAGTCAGTCACCCATTCCCATGGAGTTGATTGTCTTGCCCTTAGAAGGTTTCTATACCGCAGAAGAACAACGT